>JAITQT010000509.1 GCA_031288745.1 Deltaproteobacteria bacterium | reverse complement strand
CGCGAACTTGCGGCCTTAGAGGCCGCTAAAGCCTGCAGGTACCACATCAGAGAGCAGATCTCATCTTCGCCGACGATCGCCTGGTTTTGAGTAGGCTCATAATAGCCGTTTTGGATTTTCTCAAAAATGGTCGACCCGGCCCGGACGTAGTCAGCTATTTGCTCGGCCGAAAGTTTACCGCCGTTATTGGGCATCAAGGCCGCCCTATTGCCTTCGAGCCATATAGGCGTAAGGTTTGGGTTGGGATTATTAATTAGCTCTAGGTTGATAGAATAGTAAAGTTCCTTGGCCGACATCATATCATTGGCAATGTAAAACGTTCTATCGAAGACCGGGCGTCTTGGAGCGGCCGCGGGGATTTGACTGGCCCCGGCCAAGGCGTCGGGCCTAGCCGGGGCTAAAGGTTGTGCGGCGCTATGAGCTAATAGAGCTTGGGGCGGATTTTGAGCAGCTGGAGGGGCTTGAGGCTGGCTTTGAGCTTCAATACCCTGAGAGAGAGTGCGAAGGCTATTTAATGATGTGATTTCAGACATTTTTTTTCCTTTAATTTGGTTAGTGTTAGCCCAAAAATCCAGCTAAGGGTAGGTTTTTTGAGATTTTAGATGTAAGGTCAGCGAAAATTTGATTTGGCTTTTAACTTAGAAAGAGCATCTAAGGACCCTAAAGCATTATAGCAAAATTAAAGCAAATTTGGGGCCAGCTCAAATAGGACTAAATTTTTTTTAAATGAATGGAAAAATTATTAAATTAAAGAAAATTTTAGTTTATTTAATAATATAAGATGAATTGGGGTTGGGCCTAATAAGAACCCACAAAGTTGGCACTATGGTAGTAAGAGCTAAGAGTTAATGCGGTTAAAAGGGTAGTCTAGGCTGATGTTTATGGTTTAGAGATTTTGTTTGAACCGCTTTAAATTTTTTACTTAGGGATCAATTTCTAGGCTAGAGGGCGAGGGACATATTATGATTACTATAGAGTAAAATTAATAGTTCGATAATGGCAGACTAGTAAAAAAAGTTAAAAATTTTTTAGAAGTTAGAGGACGACCTCAGATGGGGTTAAAAAAAAGTTGAGGGTAAATATTATTAAGGGCTAAAGGTGACGTTTGCCTAGCGAGCGTATATAGGGTAGAATCTTTAAAATTTTAAATCTCGCTCTTAATTCTAAAAAAGAACTGGCCCGCTTATTGGCCCCCTAGATATCCCTTAAATTCCCCTTAAGATTATATGGCTAGCCTTAAGCCTTAACGAGTTTTTTCGATCGTTTTTCGAACACTCACATCTAAAAAGCTTCTTGAGAGCGCCTTGACTTTCCTTTTTTGACCTAAAGAAGGTTTTTAGCTTTTTTGCCAAAAAAAACCTTTGACTTAAAGCTTGAAAGAGTGTCAAAATTACCCGGCCAGGCCCAAGGCCTAAAACGTTCGCCAATTTTTTTTCGTGGAGATTAAATCGCTAGTCGCTTAAAAGAGGGCTATAAAAATACTATCTTGGCCGTTATCCTAAAAATAAGCCCTTTAGCTAGGGTGACCTAGGGCCAATTCTTCTGACTGCGGTCAGTTTTTTGACGAGAACTACATGTCTATGATAGACGTCCAAAACCAGTTTGATAGCCGCCGTATCAAAATCGATCAGGTGGGCGTAAAAAACATCCGCTACCCCATTAGTGTTAAGGAAAAGTCCAAGGGCAACCAAAAAACCGTGGCCTCGGTTAATATGTACGTCGAACTGCCCCATCATCACAAGGGGACTCACATGTCGCGTTTTATTGAGATCTTATCAAAGTTTCGTCATAAGATTTCTTCCCAGATAGTGCCCACGATTTTAACTGAAATGCAAACCAAGCTAAACGCGGCTGCAGTCCATTTGGAGTTAAGCTTTCCCTTTTTCATAGAAAAAAGGGCACCGGCTACCGGGGCGGTTGGTCTGATGGAATATTTTTGCGTCTTATCGGGCCGCAAGAGCGGCTCGGAAATGGATCAAACAGTTTCAGTAACCGTCCCGGTAACCACCTTGTGCCCTTGCTCTAAAGAAATTAGCCGTCACGGGGCTCATAATCAAAGAGGGGAGATTACCGTTAAGGTCCGTTTCGATAGTTTTTTTTGGCTCGAAGATCTAATTAGGATGGCTGAGACCTCGGCCTCTAGCGAAGTCTTTTCTCTTTTGAAACGGGCCGACGAAAAGATGGTCACTGAGGCCGCCTACGAGAACCCTCGTTTTGTTGAGGACGTGGTTAGGGAGGTGGCTGTAAAGTTGATGGCCCAACCAAACTTTTCTTGGTTTTCTGTGGCTGCTGAAAATTTTGAATCCATTCATAACCACTCGGCCTACGCCTTTTTAGAGCACCATCGTGGGCAGCCAGGAGTGGTCGATAGCCACGCGAGCTATGAGCCAGCTAACGAATCCCGCGCTGAAGCTTCTCTTAATTTAGGCCCCAACGAGGCTGACAACGAACTTGTTTTCCCAGTCACCCCCTCCAAGGCCTAAAATTCTTGGCCTTTGCGACCTAAACCAAATTCGCCTTCGGGGCCTAAATTTTTAGGCCGCTCGAGGGCCTTATTTTTTAGCGCGTTCAATTTTACTAAGCCGAAGTTCCCTCGCGAAACGAGTAAACGGGTGAATATATGGACAAATTTTTTTTGTGTACCCATGCGCCCTTAAATTAATAGCTTATTATTTAAAGTAAATATCAATTTTATATAGCCATAATACCATTTATCTCTATACTTTAAGTTTTAAATATAGAAGTTCGTATTACATAGCTATTTTTTAGTCTTAACATTTTGGTTTCATCGGCGTATCCTTGAATTGGTTAAAATATTTTTCATCGACGCTACGAAAAAACTAGCCTAGATTTCTTAGGGCTCTTTAGAGCAATAACTAAAGGCCTTTCCGGGAAAATTGCTTAAAGAGGCTTATGATAGCGCCGGCG
>JAITQT010000508.1 GCA_031288745.1 Deltaproteobacteria bacterium | reverse complement strand
GAGCAAAATATATGCCATTTGAAAAAAATTATTTGTATCTGGCAGGACTAAAATGTAAAAGCAAATTGAGCCTCCATGGGAGTTGAGGGGTTTTTGCGCTACGATCATTTTTAGCTCGTAGCGACCTGATTTGAGAAAGGTTAATTTCCCGGCTTGGGTTAACTTATAATCGAGCTTGATTTTAGCCGCTTGACCGTTAAGTTTAAACTCAAAAACTGTTTTTACCTTTCCCGGACCATAGTTTTCCGAGGATAGATCGTATTGTTGAGAGACAACAAGGGGGGCCTTGGTTAAACCCTCCACGCGGACGTTTTTTTGCTCTCCAGTCACTAATTTGGCCCCAGGCGGTATTTGCCCGTTAATGGCCGTCAGTTGCCCTATTGACAGAAGGTTACCGGAAACGTCGACTAATCTTAAAGATTTATTTTTTGATAGATCTAGCTCGGCCATACGGTTATTGGCTAGGTTTAATTCCTCAAGAGAGACGTTGTTACTAAGGTCAATAGTTTGTATCTGGTTACCAAAAACATTAAGGGTCGTTAGTTTGTGGTTGTTTTTTAGATTTAGTTGGCTTAAATAGTTTTGCGAAAGGTCGAGCCGCCATAGTTCAGGGTTTTGGCGCAAATCTATTTCGTTTAATAGGTTTTGACCAGCTTCCAACACCCTTAATTCCTTATTGGGCCTAATGTTTAACTCGGTTAGCCGATTGTTTTTTAAGCTTAAGGCCCAGAGCTTAACATGATTGGAGAGATCTAAAGTCTTAATTTGGTTGTTGGAAACGTTTAAATCAGCTAGGCGCGGGTTGGCGCTTAGTTCGATTGAGCGCAGTAAGTTAGAGTCGAGCCAAAGCCAGGTTAGTTTGGGGTTGCGGCTAAGAGAGATGGTTTTAAGCTTATTTTTAGAGGCCCACAACCCTGTTAGCTCGGGGTTAGCTTCGGTATTGAGGGCGGTTAGTTCGTTTGAAGAGAGCTTAAGATAGGCTAGATTTTGGTTGGCTTCTAAGTTTAAGCTCTTAAGGCGGTTAAGGGAGAGGTAGAGCCTAGTTAAGGCCGAATTGGAGCTTAAGTCAATCCTGGTGAGGTGGTTGCGTATTAGTTGAAGTTCAACTAACTTATGGTTATTAGAAAGGTCTATTTCTGATATTTTATTTTCACTTAGGTTTAGAAAGGCTAATTCTTTATTGGCACTTAGGTCTATGGCCGAGAGATTATTTTTCGAGAGATCTAAATGAGTAAGGAAAACATAGAGGCTTAAATCTATTTTTTCAAATAGGTTTTCCGTCAGGTCGAGTTGTTTAAGGTCAGGATCGAGGGGAAGGTTAATGGTAGATAGTTGCTGGTTGCTGAGGTTAAATTTGACTTGAGGCGGGTCGGCAGGAAGTTGGCGAGCCCCAAGGAAAAAAGTATAAATAAAAAAAATAATTATTAATAGTTTTTTGACGTTCATAAATTAATATAATCGTTGGTTTGGTGAATAGATTTTGGCTCTTTAGCCCTAAAAAAGTAAGTGTTTTTAGCGCCTATTTGTTAAGCCAAAGTTGATCGTACGGAAAAAACTCGATATTTTTCAGTAGCACGCTACTTATGGCACAATATAGACTGATATTTTATAATATAAAACTCAACCTCTTGTATCAAAAATTCGTCAAAAAATAAATTACGGGGTTTTTTCCGTTTGATCAAAGTTAGGCCCGGTGAATCGTGAGCCGCTTAAATCTTAAAATTTTCAAGCCTGACTTAGCCAATGGGGCCAATTTACCTATAACCAACTGTATTACTCTCTTATTGATAGAACTTATAAGGCTTTCGCTCTTCTAAAATTCAACTCTTAGCTAGACGCCCCTTTAGGCGAGTTTGTTAGGGGCTAAAAAGATTGACTAAGAGGGCTAAAAGGCTAACCCCTAGGCTGATTTTTGAGTTGGGCTCAAGGCTTTATCTTCCTAAAAACCAAAAAACTTTAAGCTAGAGATGTTTTGGCTTTTCTTTATTTAAGTAGTAATAATACAAAAACAAATCTATTCCGACCATGATAAGGTTAAGGAAGTAGAAAAAGACGACGTAATTAATTGGTTTACTCGACAAGAATTTGGCGGCTAGGCCGAAAATATAGCCGAGGATGATGATTTTTAAAAAGGTCACAGAGCGGCCGCGACTAGACTTAACTCTTAGGGAGTTTAAGATATTGGCCGGCCAAGCGACGCCAAAAGTTACCAGCATAGCGCTTTCAAAAATATCGGAGAGATAAGGCTCCATTAGTTTTTTTAACCTTAAATTTAGGGCCAGAGGCCCCTATTGACGGCCGAGAGTAATAAAAGCCAAGGCGTTTTTAATGGCTTTGAATTTTATCATTGAGCGGCAGACTTTGGAACAAAAAAATTAAGGCCCCAGGCCTTTAGGGCCTAAAGGCTTAACTATCCTTCTGGTCCAGCCCCATTTTAGTCTTAAAATAGAGGAATTTTTATGATTTGGTTACCTGATAGTTATCTTAATCTATTAATAGAAGAGGATTTATATTTAATAGATCTAACTTCTACTTCTTTAGAGCTTAACAAATACTCCGGCCAGCTCTTGGCTCAAGCTAAAAAGGAAACTATGGTGGCCGGAGTGGAGGCGGCGGCCAGGATGTTTGAGCTAGCCGGGGTGAAAGCTCAGATTTTGGTTCATAGCGGAAAGATTGCTAAAGCCGGTGAAACTTTACTTAAGCTTGAGGGGCGGGCCGATAGGCTTCACGCGGTCTATAAGGCGGCCCAAAACTTAATGGAGTATAGCTCTTCTATTGCCCAACGCTGCCACAAAATGCTGACTAAGGCCCGCCTAGGAAATCCTAAGGTCGAATTAGCCGTAACCCGTAAGCACTTCCCTGGAACCAAACGCTTATCTCTAAGCGCGGCCCTAGCCGGCGGGGCTACGGTTCATCGCCAAGGCTTATCTGATTCGGTCTTAGTTTTCGACCAGCACCGGGAGTTTTTAGGTGGCTTTGAGGAGTTTTTAAAATTTATACCTCTTTTAAAAGAGCGTAACCTGGAAAAAAAGATAGCCGTCGAGATTAGC
>JAITQT010000482.1 GCA_031288745.1 Deltaproteobacteria bacterium | reverse complement strand
AATTTTCTTAATAAAATTTAAGTAAATTGGAGTTTGAGGGATATGAAAATCCATATCAAAAGCAATAAATTTTTTCACGCTCGCAAAAGGCATTCAAAACCCTCTATTAATCTTTGGTTTAAAGTGGTGGTGTGTCATCACCTGAAATTAATTTGAACGACTGACACTCCGAACGGCCAAGAAAAAAGTAGAAACCTGGTTGTGTCATCACCTGAAATTAATTTGAACGACTGACACGGGGATCACCTCAATTTTTAGCAGCTAAAGAGGTGAGGGGGGCTTTGGGAATTTTTTAAACATAATCAATCAAAAAAATGGGCGGGCAAACCACTATTGCCCACCCATAAAGTCTAATTTTTATCCCAGTTCATTTGCAGCGCTAGATAAAACGTGCGCGGGGGTTGATAGGAATATGTGAAGTCTCCGTTTCTAGTATAGCTTGGAACACCTTGCGAAGCGTAATTTTTTCTATCCATAAGATTAACTACGTCTAACGTTAGGCGATAATTGTCATTGAACTTGTAATGAAGCTGAAGGTCTAATATCGCTGTATCCTTGAGTTTATATACTCTATAAGGATCTGGATTCGGAACGCCAGTAACGCTCGCAGCGGGGAGGTTTCTCCCCAGTCTATCGCCTTCATAACGGAAGGAAATTCTTCCCCCAAAACCTTCGGGCGGATTGTAAGCAACTTGTAAATTAGCTATATGACGAGGCGAGGTGGTCAGCCTCATACCAGAAATGTCATATAGCGCACCAGACGATGATTGCGTCCATTTATCATATCTAGCGTCGAGAAAGGCATAGTTTCCATTAATGCTAATGTCGGGCCACGGGTGGGCGTCAAAGGCCAGCTCAATCCCACGCCTTGTGGTTTCCCCGGCCGGGGAACTTTCGTTGGTCTGCTCATCGGTAATAAGGTCGTTATTGGTCATTAATTGAAATAGCGTTGCTTCTAAACTCAACCAGTCGGCGACTTTGACTCTTGAGCCTAGCTCAATCTGTTCACGGCTGGTGAGGTCAAAAACGCCGCCGGTGTAAAAGCTACCGTTACTGATTCCCGGAGTGGAGAATCCTCGTCCATAATTTGTATAAATATCCAGCCAGGTTGTAGGAGTAAAAAGAAGACCAATTTTAGGGCTAAAGAATTTAAACCTCTCCGAATCTGTGGCCCCCGTTAAATTGTTCTGGTAATCACCATATAAGATATCGTAACGTGCGCCAATTCTGACGTTTAACCAATCAAGAAACTGATGGGAGATCTCTCCTAGAAATGTGGGGTTAGCGAGATCGTATGTGGCCGACGAGCTTGGATTGGGTGAATGATTCCGGCCTTGGCCCCATAAAAGGGTATATCTATTATTTGGGCATTCCTTTTCATAGGCATAGGTAAAGCCCAACATCGCGGTTGTCGTTCGCCCCCAAAGAGCCCCGTCAAAATTGTAGGTTAGACCAGATCCCCAGGATTTGTGCCGATTGTTTTGTAGGGTTCCACTGTTTGTGGGAATGGGAGCCCCGAAAAGGTAATCGTTAATTTGCCAGCGCGTATGTTCTAGCGTGGTGCCGTAAAGGTAAAAAGTAAGTTGCGATTCATCGTTTATGTACCAATTGGCCCATAACCTCCCGTCATAGCGTTCACGTTCTCCTCCGTTGCCTTCGCCGCTACCATCGTTAACCCAAGTATCCCCTCTAAGTTTGGAGACATAGCCCGCAGAGTCCCATTCCGACTGATAGGCGCGAAGATTGAGACTGACGGTAAAAGCGTCGTTAAAATTATAGGTCCATCTCCCGGAAAAGTTTTTCTTGTCCCAGTCGGAGTGAGGTCTATAGCCATCGCTGTGAAACATTTCAAAGGCGTAGACATGGCTAAATTTATCTATTTCCCTGGCTATTAATCCGGTCAGGTTTAGATCGTTGTAACTTCCGTAGCGAACGTTTAATCTGGTAAGATGGCCGCCTTTGATTGACTGAAACGGGATGGCCCCACCAGCCGCCCGTTGGCCGTAATAGACGGAAGACGGGCCCTTGATAACCTCCACGCTTTCGATTTCGATAGGCATGATTGAGTTAGAATCAAAATACCCGTTGGCGTGGCCGTTATCGTTTAGCGGAATCCCATCCATGTACAAGTTGATATTATTTCCTCCATGTCCTCCCGAAAATCCGCGAATGTAGACCTCAGGCGAGATGGCACTCTCACCGTAAGAGCCAACGTAAACCCCGGGACTTAACCGTAGGATCTCCAATGGTTGGTAATAAACTCGGTTAACTATGTCCTCGTTGGTTAAAACCGTGGCTGAGGTGGTCTTAAGTTCTTCTCTCCTAACTTTGCCCCGGATATCAATTTCCTCAAGCTGGATTTCTTCATGATGCTCTTGAGCGAGCAAGGTTTTTTCGGAAATGAAACCCACCACTGACAGGCCTAAGATTAAGGCCAAAACAGATTTAAAAAAATGTCTCATAAATTTCTCCTCAAACGTTTTATTAAGGTTTTTCGCCTCTAATTTAAGTCCAACTAGGCGAAATAATGTGGGAGGCTGGATTACCCAACATCCTGACGTTTCCTAGACCTATGGTTTATACCGGGCCGTTGGCTAGTCCGATACAAGGCCTAAAGTTTTCTTTTAGCTTTTTTATCGGGCTCAAAAAAAAAACCGGCCGCATCTAAGCTAGATGCAACCGGCCTTCATGAGCCGTAATGTTTAGAAAAGTATTTGCAAAAACAAGAATAAACTAGAGGTTTTCTTAACCTATACAAACTTTTTATCATATTAATAGTTATATATTAAATAATAATACGATAAAGTATAATATTATTTGTAAGTAATGTTATCCAAACTGGAACTGTTCACCAAGTCTTTTTATCCCCACGTTGTGGCTGGTAGCGACTTTCGAGTTGTAATTAAGTTTTAGCATACCCTTAAAGTCTTAACACTTGTTCTTTTAAGGTGGGGCGGATTTGTTAATTTGAGAAGTTGACTTTTCTTTTGATTCGTAGCGGTTTCTAGAAAGAGTGTTGCCTATTAAGCTGATGCCTGATAAGGCCTCTTTAGTGACTTTTCTGGTAGACGAGTTGATTTTATTAAAGGCCACTACCGCCGGAATAGCGGCCACCAAGCCCATAGCTGTGGCCGCCAAGGCCTCGGCGATACCGGGGGCCACCACAGCCAAAGTGGTTTCCCCGGAGGTCGCGATGCCAACGAAACTATTCATAATGCCCCAGACAGTGCCGAAGAGTCCGATAAATGGGCTAGTGGAGCCTACGGTGGCCAAGACTGTGACGTGAGACTCTAAGCGATCTATTCGGCCTGAGAGGACGCCCCTCATCGAGCGCTCCACTCTTTCTCGGTAATCGGTCCTAGTTTCACCGCCGGCGTAATCTAGACTTTCTTTTAGGCCGCTTTGAGTAATCAAAATGGTGAAGCCTGGGAAAATTTTCGGGTTGATCTCGTTTTTAAGGTCTTTGGCTAATATTTTAAAGAGCCGTATTTGGCGACTAACTCGTTTAAGAATAATGGTCTTTTCTAAAATAACAACCCAAGAGGAAAGGGAGGCTAAAGCTAGAAGGATCATCACGCCTTTAACCATAGGCTCTGCGTTTAAAAACATGTTAGAGATGGAGAATTGGACCATTTATTTTCCTTGTTGTTAACGCGCCTAGGCGATTTAAGTAGTCTTTAGCCGAGATAAGTGAGGAAAATGCGGCTAAATTTAAGTTACGAGCTATGATAAAAAAAAAGACTGACTTCGCTTATTTTTAGCGTAGTCAGTCTTCAAGACGTGTTAATTATGTTTAAATTAGCTTATTAGTATCAGTCGATCAAATTAATTTCAGGTGATGATACGAGGCGGACCTTACTGACGCGAGCTTCATGTCCGATGTCAGTCGATCGAATTAATTTCAGGTGATAATACTTTAAAGACTGAGAAAGGGGACTTTTTGCGCTTCGATCAAAATATTATATTTTTTTTTCTTGGAGTTGTCAAAAGAAAAATTCAGATAAAAGCTAGTTCGTCCCACCACCTTCAGACCATCCTAAGCTATCAAGTCAACAACCCAAGATATCAGCTACTTCGCTTAGGCGACTGTGCCTCCTGCAACTATACGCACCATCGCCCCATTGAGTTTATAACTTAATTAATTCCAGCTTCTAAAAGGTCTGCTCATAATCAAGAAGGAAAATGTCAGGCAATTAGCTCAAACACGCGCAGAACTGGAACAAGCCTACGGAAGCTATACTTACGACCGAAATGATTTTCGGTTTCAATTTTTACCTCAATGACAGATGGCGGCGGGAGGTGCTATGGCGCGGCATAGGCTACCAGGTGAATCTGACAGGAAACCTTAAGGAGCTGCATGAGCGGCTGTAGAAGGGAATTATTGGGCCCTGCCGGCTAAGCGTGTTATATCCCAAAGGCAGATGGAAGGAAGAGACCTTTAGGTATAGTGGCTGTAGAAGATAAAAGAGCCCAACATGCGGTATCAAGGGTACTATCGGCCATATACGAGGAAGATTTTCTGAGTTTTTCTTACGGGTTTAGGCCTGGAAGGGGCTATCATGATGCCTTACGGCTTCAAAAAAAGTCATAATTTCAGTGTTATGGCATGGTAAATGATATTATTTATTAAATTTCAATGCCAGTACTAATTATTTCTTTAACAAAAGGATTGTCATCGTAGAGATCCGATACTTCAAAAACGTTTGGTTCAATATATAAATCAAATCCGCTTTTTGGCTTGGCGTTTAATTTCTCCGCAGAGGAGGCTAGGGTTCACCACAACGTTGAGCTAGTAACAATTGAGACTCCCTTGCTCCACCCTCGCCGTTGCCTCAGTCTACCATCCGGCTTTAAAATTATCAAGGCTATTTTTAGGCTAGAAATACTGTTTATAATTTTTGTGACAAAACGACCAGGTCAGTGGGTTGGGGTGTGATGTTAGAAGGGTAACATCGTTTTACCTTTGATTTTAGCCTTAGAATTTGTCCGATAATATATATTATGTAAACCAAAAAATAGCAGCCATATCCTATCCACCTTTATCGGCCTTAATATTGCTGCGATATTTAAATCATGAACGGTGTTTTTTGGGCTAAAGCACGAGCTAAAAGAACTCTTTGCTGTTCTCCACCTGAGTGTCAGTCGTTCAAATTAATTCAGGTGATGACACCTCACCCCTTTAAACCCAAGATTAATAGAGGGTTTTGAATGCCTTTTGCGAGCGTGAAAAAAATTATTGCTTTTGATATGGATTTTCATATCCCTCAAAAGTTCTTCATAACTTATGTATCTTGGTGTGGGAAGTAAAGTTCCTCCTGCCTTTTTTACTATATCTCCAGGAAGACTATCTACACTATAACTTATAATTAAATCACGTGAAAAA
>JAITQT010000461.1 GCA_031288745.1 Deltaproteobacteria bacterium | reverse complement strand
GCGATATTTCATCAGCAGCGCCGACTTGGATGCAAAGAGTATGCTTGAAAGCATCATCAAACACTGGGAGATAGAAACCAGGCCCAATATTCTGGACGGAACCTTTGATGAAGATTGCTTCAGAATCAGGAGGGGCAACGCCCCTCAGATATTATCGGCTATGCGTAAACTAGCCTTCAACTTTGTTAGGCCGGTAGCCAATAAATGGCCAGATGAAAGTACCGAATCCATCGTCAACTTGATGAAAACATGCATTCCATTTTTGATCGAAGCGCAAAAAGTCACCTTATATGAGTCCTTAAATTTGTAACAGAACCTTATTACTAGTTAATTTTTTTTGACTATTTTGATTTTAAGAGGTTTTTGCGCTTCGATCATTTTTGCTTGCAATCTTGAATGAAAAACTTAGAGACATTGCCCACCCGAAAGTGTGGAGGCTCATCAACGGGATGGAACGGCAAGCAATATTTATGCCAGTAAAAGCGGTTAAAAAAAAATTTTTGACGCTTTTGCCCTGTATTGTTCCTGATAAGGATTGCTCTTTTATTCTATGGATGCGAATGGATTTTTCTTTAATGGATTTATCTTTATCTATATGTCTGCCCTTTCCTCTTAACTTGTCAGATAATTGACTATTTTATAGATAAAAGAAATATAAAGTTGTCATTTTTTTGTCTAATGGCAAAGCGCAGTGGCGTTTTTTTTATAAACCTAAAGATATTGGGGTCTTTTATCTAAGGGTAATGCTAATTTATCATATTGAATTAGTCTCCGTTCATAACCCCCATTCAAAACCTTGTTTTCCTCTTCCTACTCAACTGAACAAAGGCCTATAAGGGTATGCTAAAACTTAATTACAACTCGAAAGTCGCTACCAGCAGCACGTGGGAAAAAAAGACTTGGTGAATGGTTACATCATATAAAAAGGGCTAGTAGAAAAAAACCGGATCGGCTATAAAAGACGATCCGGTTTTAGACTTTAAAAAAATTAAATAGGCGTTTTAGTCGGTTTTAACGACGCAAGCCAGCTTTTTGTGGGCCCAGATTTGATAGAGGATAACCGTTGGCACGAAAATTAAGGCCACCACCAACATTATGGTTAAGGTTTTAGGAGAGGAGGAGGCGTTAACAATGGAAAGGTGCCCGCTATCGGAAATCCGAGAAGGAATAAGATTGGGGAACATACCCATAACCCCGGTTAGAGTTAAGGTTAGTATACCGCCGCAGGAAGAGAGCAAGGCTTTGGCCGAGTCGTTTTTTAAATACAAATAAAAGCCGCTTAAGATGAACAAAAAGGCGCATAAAAGCGGCAAGGCCAATAAGGGAGGGGCTATAAAGTAGTTTTTATACAAACCGGCCCAAGCGAAGGTCAAGGCCACGTAAACCAAAAATATAAACAAGAAAATGGGCCAGGTGGCTTTGGCCATGCATAAGGCCTTGTTGTGTAGATCGCCTTGGGTGCGCCAAGATAGATACAAAGCGCCGTGAACGAGAAACATGACCACAAACAACACTCCGCCTAAGAGGGCGTAAGGGTGGAGAAGCCTTATAAGATTTCCGCGAAACATGTAGAAATCAAGGCTAGAATCGTATTCGATGGGTAACCCGCGGAAAAGGTTGGAGAAAGCCACGCCGAGTAAAATAACCGCAACTAAGCTTGAAACAGTAGTAATAGCGTCGCAAGTTAACCTAAAACAGCGGTTTTCCCATTGAAATCGCAATTCAGTACACACTCCGCGCAAAATGAGACAAAATAAGAGTATCATTAAGGGGGTGTAAAGAGAGGAGAATAAGACCGAATAAGCCAGGGGGAAGGCGGCGAAGGTAACTCCGCCGGCGGTTATTAGCCACACTTCATTCCCGTCCCAAAAAGGACCAGTGACTTTGTACATAGCGGTCCTATCCGATTCGCTGGAAGCGCCTAAAATAGGAAGCCACATGGCAATGCCGAAGTCGTAACCGTCGAGCACGAAATACACGCCCCAGAGTACGCCCCAGAGAACGAACCAAATAACACTTAAAACCCCGTAAGAGTCCATGACGTTCCTCCAATGGCCTTTAGGCGTAGTGCTTGGCTATTTTTCCGGGGCCTTGGACGGCCGCCCGGATCATCAGAATAAAGCCGGTTAGCGAGATTATACCGTAAATTATGACCATAGCTCCGAGAGTAGCTAAGATCTGGTACCAGTCTACCGGTGGGCTCCCGGCCAGCTCCGTTCGCAATAGACCGTAGACCACCCAGGGTTGTCGTCCGATTTCAGTAACCATCCAACCTAGCTCGGCTGCGACGTATGGGGCTGGAATTAAGAGAATATAGCCCCACAAGAGCCAACCCAGACTCGGAACGAAATTTTTGATTATAAAGGAAATTATGGCAACGGCTAAAAGCAAACAGCCGATACCCACCATAAGTCGGAAAGAGAAAAAGACGGGCCAGACCGGTGGGCGATCTTCGGGTTTAAAGGAGTTAAGCCCGACTACCTCGGTGTCAAAATCATTGCCGGCTAAAAAGCTTAGCGCTCCTGGAATGGATAAGGACTCGATGAGGTTGCCTTCGCCCTGGAAATTTGGTAGGACTATTAGATTCATTGGAGCGTTGGTTCCAGTCTTCCAGACCGACTCCATAGCCGCAAATTTAGACTTTTGGTGCTTGGCTGTGACTTGCCCCAACTGGTGCCCGGCTATACCGGATAAGATGGTGAAAATCAGGGCTAAGGTAGCCGCAGACTTAAAGGCGGTTTGGAAAAAATCTATATTTTTGCCCCAGAAGAAATGCCAGGCACAAACGCCCATAATTAGGAAGGACGCTAGAACAAAGGCCCCGGAGACGGTGTGGATGTACATGTGCCAGCCGTAAGTGTTGGTTAAGACGTCAGTGAAACTACTTAGTTTGGCTATACCGTCTTCCATCACGTAGCCCACGGGGTTTTGCATAAAGCCGTTGGCCAAAAGGATCCACAAGGCCGAGATGCAGCTAGCGAAAAAGACCAACCAAATCGAGACACAGTGGAATTTTTTGGAAAATTTATCCCAACCGAAGGCCCAAACGGCGATGAAGGTGGACTCGAGAAAGAACGAGACCGTGGCTTCGATAGCTAAAAGGGAGCCGAAAATATCGCCTACGAATTTAGAATAAAGAGCCCAGTTGGTGCCGAATTGAAACTCCAGGGCAATACCAGTGACTACCCCGAGAACGAAATTGATGAGGAATATGCGCCCCCAAAATTTGGCCTGCAACTTATATTTCTCATCCCCAGTCTTGACGTACTTGGTCTCCATCCATGCGACGAAGAAGGATAAACCTATGGTCAAGGGGACGAAGAAAAAGTGGACGATAGTGGCGAGGGCGAACTGCAACCTAGAAAGAATAATAGGGTCCATCAGGATCCTCCGCGCTAAGGTGGTGAAAAGTTGGCTAGGATCGCTTTAAAGGCAGATATTTATTATTGAGATACATTGAGTTATGCGTTGGCGAGTTTTAGCCGGCTAGACTATAAATCGTCAAGCATATGTAGAGTATAAGCTTGTTTTCAAAATTCGTCAACTTTTAAAAGAAATTTCAGAGGACAAGTTGAAAATGTTAATTAGTAAAAAAAAGAGCCAAAATTAAAAAAACATAGTATAAATAACCATATATATTTTTTTTTTAATAATTTATCTAAATTAAATAAATTTATAAAAAAATCAAAAGAGTAAAATAATTATGGCCGCCTCTAAAAAACCCTTGACCGTAAAATCTTTCGTCTTCTACTGTTAGGGCTAGCGCAGTCTAAACTAAGGTTCCAAGAGGGGAAAAAAGGTATATTAATTTTATTTTTTT
>JAITQT010000132.1 GCA_031288745.1 Deltaproteobacteria bacterium | reverse complement strand
CTTATTGCGAAAGCAAAGCAATAAGAATTTTTTTTGGAGTCGGCAGAAAAAAAATGGTCCCGCCTCCATATCCAGAGATTTTTTTCGAGGGGGGTTTTTGCGCTACGATCAATGTTAAGATCTTAAGGGTATGCTAAAACTCAATTACAACTCGAAAGTCGCTACCAGCTGCAACGTTGGGAAAAAGACTTGGTTAACGGTTACAATAGCTTAAAGGTCCTTATTAATGTGGTGAGGTTCAATATTAAGTTGCCTTGAGTCTGGTTTGAAAAATTAAATTCTTTTGTCGCGAAAACAAAGGAAAGCCTCGCCTTTGATAATAAAAAGGGTTGTCGGCCAAAATTATGGCCAGGTAATCTAATTGGTATCAGCATTATTGTTTAGCTATTGAATAGAAGACGACTGGAAACGGGTTTGAAAAAATAAATTTTTATAGTCGCGAAAACAAAAGAAAGCCTGGCCTTTGATTTTAAAAAGGGTTGTCGGCTAAAATTATGGCCTGGTTGGCTAATTGGTATCAGCATTATTGTTTAAGCTATTGAGTAAAAGGCGATTTGAAACTAGTTTGAAAAAATAAATTCTATAGTCGCGAAAACAAAGGAAAGCCTGGCCTTTGTTTTTTTTAAGGAACGTCAGCTAAAGTTGTGGCCTGGTTGGCTAATTGGTATTAGCATTATTGTTTTAGCTATTGAATAGAAGGCGATTTGAAAAGGGTTTTAAAAATTAAATTTTTTAGTCGAGAAAAGAAAGGAAAGCCTCGCCCTTGATTTTTAATAGGGTTGTTGGCCTAAAATTTATGGCACAGTTCACTAATTTGGATCAGCTCTTTGAGAAAATGGTCGAAAAGGCCACCCATATTACTCTCGACTCGGAACTTCAGACCACGATTCTTTTGGATATTGATGGTGATGAGCCCCGCCGTTGGTTTGTGCGTTTTGAAGGCCGGCAAGTTTCGGTAACCGCGATTAACGGTATCGAGCCTCAGGTAACTGTCTTTACTGATAAAGACACTATTCTTAAGGTGGCCCAAAGGCAGGTTAACCCTACCATGGCCTTTTTGACCGGTAAGATCAAAGTTAAAGGCGATCCGGCAGTTTTAGGTCAGCTAAAAATCATTTGGCCTGACTGAGACTTAAGGCAGTGTTAGGATTCCTATACCGGCCTAAGTTTTAAACAAGCCTTTTAACATGGACTATTTTAATGAGTATTTTACCTCGAGAGCATAAAACAATACTCCCTCGCAAGCTATTTAGGCTACAAGCAAAAAAAATTTTTCACTCATATTATCGCAATATATTGTGACTTTGTTGATATGGCTAAACTATATAATGTGTATCTTTAAATTAATTGATATCTAATTTGTAAAAAGTGCTTGACAAGTAATCTCTGAACTGCTTAAATAGATCTCATCAATACTGCAGCGGGAAAAGACTTTTGATTCTTTTTTACCGCTATAAAAAAAAGAGGTGCTATTTTGGCGAAGAACACACTTAAAACCATTAGAGAGCAAATGCTTCTCAGCAAGGCCGAGTTGGCTCGGAAGGCCGGGGTTTCCCCTATGACCATCGACCGGATCGAAAACGGCGAGAAGTGCCGCATGGAAACCATGCGCAAGATCATCCTGGCCCTCGGCTACTCGCTTGAGGACAAGGAAAAGATCTTTGCGGATTTGATCTGAGGGAACTGGCCGACTACTTCACTGTATCGACCGTTTTATCTTTTAACCTTCAGCTCGTTTTGGAGTCGGCTTAAAAGGATAGCCGGCCCCAAAACGATCGTAAATCAAAGCTCAAGTTACCTTAACGCGCCTAAAATCAGCTTATCATCCCCTTTAAGATTTGGCCTTTGGCCGCAGAGGGTGAGCGTCGTATCTGAAAAAGCTGGCAAACTTAAAGCTTTGGCCTTCATCAGATACGGTCGTGGAGTTAAAAAAGGCGACGAAACGAGATGCCCAAGACCGCGGAGGACGGCCATAAGTCTAGGGCGTCTCGTTACTCGCCTTGCTTTTTAGGCCAGAAAAGGTCCATGTATCTTTAGTTTTAGCAGAGTTAAATGTTTTTTTTGGCCCTCATAGGTCGAGGGTGATAAGCGCATGAGCTTGTAAGAGTGTTTAGGCTGGGATTAGGCTTGGTGGGTTGAGATAGATTATCAAATAAAACCAGCGAGCTGCGGAAAGGATATCCTCGTTTATGTCCGTTATAGGCTTTGACATAGGCACCTACGCCGCTAAGGCGCTGCTGTTGAGTATTAAGGGCAAGGGCAAAAGCCAAAGTGTGACCCTCGACGGTTTGGGTTTTTCTCAGATGCCTAGCGGCGTTATGGCTCAGTGGGAGGATCAACCCGTGCCAGCCAGGACCGCCATGAGCGCGGCCATGCGCACGCTAGTTAAGCTTTGTAAGCTCTCTCGAGGTCGGTACGCCGCCTTATCGCTAAGCGGCGAAACGATGATCATCAAAAAAATCTCCATGCCGGTCACCAGCCAAAAGGAACTGCGGCAGTCGTTAGCCTTGGAAGCCGAGCAGTATATCCCCTATCCCATTAGCGAGGTTATCATAGATGGACATATCCTAACAACCGAGGATAGTTACGGGCAAATGTCGGTTTTGTTGGTGGCTGCGCGTAGGGAAGTTGTCTATAACTATATTCAGGCTATCGCTTTAACCAAAGTTTTAAAGCCGGCGGTCATTGATATCGACGTGTTGGCTTTGTTTAACGCCTACGATTTCATCTACCCCAATTCAAGCGAAAACGTTATCTTAGTCGATATTGGGGCCTCAATGATTCATATCACAGTCTTAGTTGACGGATTACCACACACCCTAAAAGAGGAAAGCGTTGGTGGGCAAAGGTTGACGGAGGATATTGAAGACGCCTTTAATATTTCGCCCGAAGAGGCCGAGTCGATTAAGTTTGGGACCACGGCACCTCCGGATTTAAACGAGTGCCGGGAAGTGTTCGACAGAATCGTCAGCAACTGGCAGGCGGCCATAGATCGCGCTATAGAGCAAACTAGAGCCGAGGTTCCCAATTATAATCCCTCTAAGATCTTTTTGGCTGGAGGGGGTGCCAATATCAACGGATTGGTCGAGCAGTTTCATAATTATTACAACGTTCCTGCAGATATTTTTAATCCCCTAACGTACGTAAAGTTTAACACCAAAAAATTCGATAGGTCATATATTGATTATATAGGACCTCAGATGGCTGTGGCCTTCGGTCTGGCCATTCGCTCTAAACCGGAAAAACTATAATATTTTTCATCCACACGCCAGAGAAACGTAAATTAGAGCTTTGGTAAACCATTATGATAAAGATTAACCTACTGCCTTTGGAATCGTTTGAGCAAAACGCTAGCGGGAAGCTGGCGGTGATCGTCTTCGTGGTGGTCATGGCTGCGGCTTGCTTCGCTCTCTTTATGGCCCATACTGTCATAATGGGCCCGGCCGAGGAATTGTTGGTCAAAAATAAAGAAGATACGAACAAAAAATTAATTCAGCTTAAGTCCGCCTCGGCTAAGGCCACAGTGCAAACCAAAAATTTTGTCAACGATTACCTTCAGGTAGGAGCGATTTCTGAGTTAGAAGAGCGGCGTAGGGATCAGGCTAGACTTTTTATGTCTCTGGCCGGGCAAATTAACAACCAGACTTCTTGGATCCTTAGTTTTGTTCACGATAAAAATACAGTCAATATCAAGGGTCTAGCCACTGATAACGAAACAGTGGCCGAATTATTAGATCGAATGGAAAAACTAGAGTTCCTTAAACGGGTCGAGCTACAGAGGGCGGCTAGGGATTCGACCATTAACGGCCTAAGGCTGGTAACTTTCACCATTAAGGCCGATACTGTTTTCCCGCTTCCTTCTTTGATCTCTGAAGGGATAGAGGAAGTAAAGTTACCTAAACTTGATAAAGTTATCGAATTAGTTAAGGTGGCGGCCCCGGATTTAGTGCCGGATATAGAGAAACTTAGTGGGCCCGAGCCGCCAAAGGCGCTTTAGCTTACTTGAGTTCAAGGTAACCGTTCACCAATAGGGGGCTGCATTGTTGCGGTATGTGTCTTCCCTTTCAATAGGCTTGGTACCGCAACGTTCTTTCTTGTGAACGGGCCCTTAAACGTTCACATTTGAGAACGGACACAGTTCAAGGTTTGACGATATGCGCGTTCTTGTAAAGGAGGCCTCCTGTGGCTAAGGCACCAGCTAAAAAACAGACCAAGGGCTCGGATTTTTTTACCTCGGTTGCCAAGCTTAAAGGGGGAGCCAAAGCTGGCATTCTCTTAGGAACGTTAACCTTACTAGGGATTGGGTTTTATTTTCTAGTATTTACTCCTTGGTCAGAAAAAATAGTCGCTTTGACCTTGGAGGAGGCTCAACTTCAAGAACAGGTCAAAAACGAGCAAACTACTTTAGCTAAAAATAAACCAATTAACGAATACATCGAGCCGGTTAAGTTTACTTACGATTATTTAAAAAATTATTTGACCTCTGAAAACGAGATCCCCAAACTCATTCAAATCATATCTGATCTCGGTGCCCAAGCAGGGGCCAGGGTTACCCTCTTTGCCCCCAAACCAGCCGTCACGCATCCGACCTTTGCTGAGATACAGTTTACCATGAATCTCGAGGGTTCCTTTCTTAACGTGCTTAAGTTTTTTTACAGCCTTAGTCAGATGGATAGGCTAATTTATATTACCTCTGTGACCATAGATAGTCCTAAAATGGCTGATAATCGAACCATGGTCGTCAACGTCAAATGCCAAGGCAGCACATATAGAGTGCTAACGCCAGATGAAGTTAAGAAGGCTGCGGAGTCCTCAGACTCTAAAAAGAAGTAGGTATTCGATTTTTCCTTGGAGCTATTTCATCACTTTAAGAGTTTACTTGAGACTTTTCACTATAATCGCCGTCTTTATGGGTTTAGGCGAGGCTAGGTTAGGCGATTGTCTCCTTAATTAGGTCTAAATAAAAGAACGCCATTTGGCCTTTCGTCGAACGGGAGGTGCCCGGCGGGGAATAAGATGAATCTTGTGTATAATGGTATAAAGCTTTGGGGGCGCGATATAATTGTAAGCCTAGCGGCTGTGGTCTTGACCTTTAGTTGTTGGGCTCTGACCGAAGCTCCGGTCTGGGCTCAGGGTTCGAAGGCGAAAGATATGGAGATACAGGTCCAGATTGGTACCAGAGGCTTAAATCGGAGCGCCAATGTGAATAGTAACGCTAGTAACGCTCCAAATCAGCAGGGCTCGCCGATGTATAATCCCCCCACAGCCCCTCCTGTGCCACCTGTTCCTGGCGCTCCTATACCGGCACCTTCAGACGTTTCCCCGCAAGCTCCACCACCGGTACCGCCCTCTTTGTCAGGTACAACGGCCATTAAACCCGCCAAGCCACAAACCCCCCAAGAAGAGGCGCAGCTCGAGGCTAAATCAGAGGTCTTTGATAAGCTTAACCAATTACACGCTCATGTCATGTCGGGTTACGTTTTTAGCACCAGCGTCATGAACGATCCTTTCATGCCCATAGAGTCGGTGTCTAGACCCCCTGATCATGATTCCCAACAGAGAGAAGAGGAACGCAGAAAGCGGTTGCCGCTAATTCAGCGGCTGGCTATCAATCAGTTTACCCTTAGCGCCATAGTCGTCTCTGCCGATCCCAACGCCACCTCGGCTTTAGTTAATAGCAGCGGTCGGGGTTTTATCCTCCATCGAGGTACCCTTATCGGGCCTAATAATGGCTATGTTAAAGAGATCACTGCTACCAAGGTGGTGATAGAAGAGCCGGAGGTCAATTACCGAGGGGAAACTAAGTACCGTGAGACCGTCATGAGGCTGGAAAACGCTGGGCCCGATGACGAAGAAACGTTTCACAACACGGCTGATAAAAATTGGTCAGACCAATAAATCAATCGAAATTTTGTCCCTTTCATCTGTTTGACAATCTATTTATGGGCTTAGAAAAAAAAGGGGTAAAAATTTTTAAATTTTTATTAAGCCTTGATTTTATTTGTATTTTTTATCACAAAACTGCTTTTGGCTCTTGTTTTGCCCACTTTTGTATTAAAGATTACGGGCCAAATGGCCGATTTAATCCTTAGCGGGCGACGAGTTTGATAATTTTTCTCTCGCCCTAAAAACGGCGAATTGATATCGGCTAATTAAAAAAATCAATTGGTTATCATCCGGCGCGAAAGAGCGTATATCAGGCTCTAGGAAATCAATTTCAGCTTTCTTGCGGACGAGGAGAATCATCATGAAGAACGTCAGAAAATATTTTACGGTTATGCGGAACGTTTTCCTAGCCGTCCTGGCGACTGTTGGGTTGAGCGCGGCCGCCTTGGCCCAGATGGATTTTTCTCCAACGGCCGAGCCTACCCCCCCGCCGGCAGTTAAAAGCGACGTCTTACCTCCGTCGGTGGCCGCAGCCACCGTGAGCCCTGGAGAGGCCTCGGCTGGGACCGTTATCTCTGACCCTTATAGTTTAATGAATAATAAAGTCTACACTGGCCAGCTAATTACGCTCGATTTTCAGAATGCGGACATCCATAATATTTTAAGGTTGATCGGAGAGGTCTCTGGCAAAAACGTGGTTGTAAGCGATCAGGTTTCCGGTAAGGTGACCTTAAAGCTTAAAAACGTTCCTTGGGATCAGGCCTTGGACACAGTTTTGGCCTCAAAGAATTTAGGGGTTCTTGAAAACGGTAATATTTTACGCATCGACACAATGGACGCCATCAGAAGGGCCACTCCCGATATAAGTGATCCGGCTACTAAAGTGGCGATGGTGCGTAAGATTTTTACTCCTAAATATGCCTCTGTGACCACTTTGGCTTCTGAGTTGGATAAAGGTAAAAGTATGCGCGGCTCGGTTCGGGTTATTGGCAACGATATTTACGTTGAGGACGATATCTCAACCATGAACGCCATCACCGCGATTTTTATGAGAAACGATAGGGTCACCAAGCAAATTCTAATTGAGGCCCGCATCGTGGAAGCCACTAACAGTTTTACTCAGCAATTGGGCGTAAGCTGGAGCGGCACCTTTGATCCTGGGGGAGGTCAGTTTATAGGTTCCCAAACTGACCCTCCATCATCCCTTACCGAGCGTTCCCAAGTCAGTGTCCCGGAGGTATTTCCAGGGGTTGGTTCGTCTAGTGAGGTTAGTCCGTCTTCTCTTGGTGGAGGATTGAAATTAAATCCTGGGAAAATTTTAGGCGCGGCCGATGTTAATGCTGGCGTTATGAATTTGGGCGTGGGTTTTCTTAACCGCATAGGCACTTTGGCCCTTAGCGCAGAGCTTAATGCCAGTGAGGCGATCGGTAATACCAAGCTGGTTTCCTCTCCTCGTATTATGGCCTCAAACGATCAGGAAGTCTATATCAAGCAAGGTGAGGAAGTTCCCTATCAGAGCGGTGGCACGGGAGTCTCGGCCCCCAATATAGAGTTTAAAGAAGCGGTCATGGAGCTTAGGGTTACGCCACATATTGAAGAAAATGGGCAGATCGTTACTTTAGATATTACATTAACTAAAGATAGCGCTGTGAGGCAGGGATCCGGTGAGCCCTCCATCGCCACAAACGAGGCTAGGACCAAGGTTATGGTCAAAGATGGGGAGACAGTGGTCATCGGCGGCATTATTACCGATTCGGTTTCCAGCGGCTCCGACCGAGTGCCGGGATTTCACGCAATTCCTCTCTTGGGCTGGCTCTTTCAAAATAAGACCAATAATAATTCAAAGAGCGAGTTGCTAATTTTTATTACCGCTAATATTATTCCCATTAATCTCTAAGCCAGAAGGCTGGCCTAAGGTTTTATCTTGAGAGAGCCCCTAAAACGTTTTTAGCGCCTTAGCCAATGCCAATTGTTAGTGTAGATAATTGGCCCCTAACTATCGGCCCTTTCGATAGCGCCTCTTTGAGTTGGGTAGCTTGACAAACGAGGCCCCGAAAAGGCATAATAGCTCACAACAGAATCGGTCTTTTGGCTGAACCGATATAGGCGTGTAGCTCAGGGGGAGAGCACTACCTTGACAC
>JAITQT010000367.1 GCA_031288745.1 Deltaproteobacteria bacterium | reverse complement strand
AATACCTAATGATATTCCCATAAATTGACTTTTTACTACAACCTGTTTAGCAAATATCATGCCAAATCGTTCCAAAAAATTGGTGCCCCGGGTGGGAATAAAGACCGGGAAATAAGGTTAATTTATCCCTCTCATTGAATTTAAACCATTTGAGAGCTAATGTTAAGAGAAAAAAATGCGCAAAAAAAACGACTGGAGCGGAGCCGCTCCCTCGAACTGTAAATTGGGAAAGCCAAAAACTCAGGCGGTTATTAGGCTGAAAATTTAAAAGGATAATTTCCCACCAGATATGATAAACCACTGAGCGTCAATAGTCAAATTGGAATATTGTACATTGTAGTGTTAATCAAAGTTAAAATATATGGTTGGAGCAGAGAGCTAAGTAGAAACCTCAAAAGAACTAATGTTGATCGAAGCGCAAAAACCCCTTAAAAGCAAAGTAGTCTAAAAAATTAACTAGTAATAAGGCCCTGTTACAAATTTAAGGACTGATAAAGGTGACTTTTTGCGCTCCGATCAATGTTAAGCTTTTAAGGGTATGCTAAAATTTAATTACAACTAGAATTTTGCTACCAGTCGCAACGTTTGAAAAAAAAGACTTGGTGAACGGTTACATTAAAGATAAGGACGCCTTGGCCTCTCTAGCTAATCTAGGGTGGTGCCAGGTGAGAAAGAAGAAGATGAAAACTATAAATACCGAAGATGCGGTTGGAACAATCCTGTGTCACGATTTGACTCGCATCGTTAGAGACGAAGTTAAAGAGACGGCCTTCCGCAAAGGTCACAGAGTTCAGCCTGAAGATATTGCGGTGCTACTCTCTATGGGCAAAAATAGGCTTTACGTCTGGGAAGATGGCCCAGATATCCTTCATGAAAACGAGGCCGCTTTGGCTTTATTGGAGGTTTGTTCTGTTAAAGGCTTCACGTTTACTGATGCCAAAGAGGGCCGGATAAATTTATTAGCTGAATCAGACGGTTTGTTTCTGGTCGATTTGGATCTCCTAGAGAAGGTCAACGATTTCGATGAAATCGGGGTGGCCGTCCGGCAGAGTGGAACTGAGGTCAAAAAGGGCCAGATTGTGGCGGGTTTTAAAATTATCCCCTTAGCCTTGAAAAAAACCGTGATTGAGGAGATAGGGCGGCATTTAACTAGACCTCTTTTGGAAGTTAGATCTTTTTTGCCTCTTAAAGCTGGAGTGGTGGCCACGGGAGGTGAGGTCTATCATGGCCGAATTAAGGATCAGTTCACCCCGGTCGTGGAGGAAAAGCTAGCCTGCTTTGGAATCAAAACTTTTTGGAAAACCATCTGCGACGATGATATGAGTTCCATTGCTCAAAGCGTCCGCTTTTTTTTTGGACCAAGGCGCAGAGTTGATTATTTGCACGGGAGGGATGAGCGTCGATCCCGACGATCTGACCCCTGGGGCCATCAAGGCCTCCGGGGCCGAGATTATTTCTTACGGAGCCCCGGCTCTCCCAGGGGCGATGTTTTTGGTAGCTTACATAGGTGACGTGCCGGTGTTGGGCCTTCCGGGTTGCGTTATGTTCGGTAAAAGGACAATTTTTGATATACTTTTGCCGCGCCTTGCTGCTGGGTTAAGGATTACCCGCCCCGAAATTCGCCGTTTAGGCCACGGCGGTTTATGTCTTGATTGTCCAATCTGCATCTTTCCCGCCTGCGGTTTTGGGCGAGGTTGGCCTTTTTCTAGCCCCGCGTAATGGTTAGATTTTTAGCCTCGTTTTTGAGGCGCTTTAGTTAGCCATTCAAACTAAACGGCTATTGTTGTTTTAGCCTTAACCAAAGGTTGCGCTTAGTTAAGCTTAACATTTGGAGGTTTTTGAAAAATTTGTCAGAGAGAAAAAATTGGGAATTATCGTAAAATATACCAGGAAACGTAATGATTATCCATAGTTACGCCAAGGAAATGGGAACCAAACTTAGCAAAATAATGTGGAAAAAGGGCTGAAGCAAGGAAGTTATAATGTTAGAGCTGGAAAAGACTCGCTCACCTCTGGTCATGGAAAAAGACTAGTGGGGCCTGTTTTAAAATGTATCGCCTGATTTTTGAAGCTTTCGGTTTGATAGATTAGAATCTAAAAATTTACCTTTTGAATCATTGAAATAATTGTTGTATGTCTAAAAAAGTCCGTTAATTTAGATATAAATTTAGACGCTTAGCCAAAACCTTTGATTTTGGCGTAGTATTTGGAGTGAGCTTTATGGAGATTGTTTATAGGGCGGCGGTGGTAACCCTTAGCGATAAGGGTGCCGCTGGACAACGGCTAGACGAGAGCGGAGATAAGGTCGAGGAGATTTTAAAAACTGCGGGTTTTAAGGTTGTTGAGCGTCGTATATTGCCCGACGAACGTGAGCTGATAGCCTTGACTTTAAAAAACATTTGCGATCAAAATTTGGCCGATCTGGTGGTCACAACTGGCGGGACAGGTTTTGCACCCAGAGATTGTACCCCTGAAGCCACCCTAGATGCGGCTCAAAGACTGGCTCCTGGTCTTAGCGAGCTTATGCGCCTTGAGGGCCTTAAAAAGACCCCTCGGGCCGCTCTTAGCCGGGGAGTAGCAGCCATAAGGGAGAAATCTTTGATTTTAAATCTTCCCGGTAGCCCTAAAGGAGCAAGCGAGAATCTCAAAGCGGTTCTGTCGGTCTTAGACCATGCTTTGGAACTCTTAACGGGAAGAGGGGCAGAGTGCGCGGTCCCTTTAGATAACCATTGAGGCCTATGTTTTTTGTGGAAGGGTTGGCCCTTTGAATCTAAAGTCCCGTAATATTGGGATGCGCGACTGGAATCCTTCTATTCTTGAAAAGGCTGGGTTGACACCTGATAACATACCTCAGTTCGAGGACGAACTGTACGGGTATTTAAGTATTTTCGCGTGCGCTGTGGAAAGGCGCATTTACCTAGGAAGCTGAAATGCTCCCCCGATAACTCTACTGTTCCGGCCGGTAATAACCCTGGAGGCCATGGAGGTAACAATATGGTCTGAGCCCTT
>JAITQT010000258.1 GCA_031288745.1 Deltaproteobacteria bacterium | reverse complement strand
TGAAAACATAAACGAAACCTTTCTTCTTCAATGTCAAATTGAAGACCCTGGGACCCTACCGGGTACCAGGAAGTTAGGCTCCCTTTACATCAAGATCCACACATTTTCGAATGATCCCTCTGAGTAATGACCTACCACCAAAGCGACCTTGTAAATATCACTTCCCTGGCCCTGAAATTTTCTCGTGTATTTTTTTTCCTCTATCTGAGTAAAAGCCTTCCCTACGGCCTTCTCCATCTTCGCTTTAAGTTCGGCTTTGGTCAAATCATTCTTGGCGTTTGGAGCTTTAACGCTTACGTATTTCATTTCGATTACAAAATGCGCGCCTCTCTCAACCGAATGTAACTGAACGTCATAAATCCCGTCACCCGACCGATTTTCGCTCTCGTAGCGTTGCCCCGCAGCACCGAGAGCTAATAGAAGAATGATCGAAGCGCAAAAACCTCTTAAAAGCACAATAGTCTAAAAAATTAACTAGTGATAAGACTATGTTACAAATTTAAAGACTGATAAAGGGGACTTTTTGCGCTTCGATCAAGAATAGTTTGATAGTAGCTTTCCTTGCCCGTCATAATATTTTGGGGAAGATTCGCCAATATCGTAGCGAAAATCTTTTCAAACCCTAAAGCGTCCAATTTATTCAGACTCGCCAAAAGGGCCGCCGACCACTCCCTAAATAAAGGCGCGAAAACAAACGCCTCTCTCTGCCCTAGACCTAGCGCTTGTTGATAAGACGCTCCCTCTACCTCCAAATTAGGTATGCGTAAATAATAACTATAGCCCCCAGCGTTAGGGATAACCTCTCTTTTACCTACGGTTAAATAACCGGCTTGAAATAATAAAGCCAACGGACTCATTTCGCCGACGTCAATAACGTTTAAATCCCTCGTCAGATAATTGTCGGACCTAAAAACCTCTTGAAACCGAAAATCTTTTCCGGTTAGCTCAGAGAGAAATTGCGACTTCCCCGAGCTTAGCCAAAAACTTCCGAACTCAATCTTTTGAAAAGCGCTAAAGACTGACCAAGGGTTTAAGAGGCGCGACTGAGTACCCCAAGAATACCCGTCGTACAAGGTGAGGATTTTTTTTCTAAGCTGTTCCACTGTGGCGTCATTAGATAGGAACCCTTTAGAAACGAATCCTTTAAGTTTTAACAGCCGACCTTTAGGATCCTCTGGATCTATTTCCTCCATTTGGTCCTTAATAAAGCCGTCTAGATCCTCGTAAGTTAACCCACAAATCTCGACGTACTTGTCGTTGAGAGTTAAATCATCAAGAATGTTGAGTTTGGAGAAAACCGAGGTTTGGGTAAACTTAGTTATTCCCGTGGTGAAGGTAAACCCGCGACTCTTCTCAGCGTCTTTCAATGCGCCTTAAATAATACCCATAGAGTTGCGGCTCTGTTCCGCCAAACTCTGATTTCCAATTTGACTTAAAATCAGTGCGTCGTATTCGTCGATGAGCACAGCTGGCTTACGGCCGTATTTCAAATGAAAGGCTTCTATCAGTTGCCTTAGGCAATCACCGGGGATGTCGCTATTTAAAGTCACCCCATCCCGATCAGCTATGTTCTTAAGCTGGGAGTATAAACCTTTCTCTAGCTTAACAACGCTATCAGCGGAAACGCCCCCAAACGAAAGATGAATGACTGGGGTAGGCGTCCAATCGAAGTCCAATTGGTCAATCCAAAGCCCTTTAAAAAGTTCGCGTCGACCCTCAAGGATGTACTCGAGGACGCTCACCAAAAGTGATTTTCCAAAGCGACGAGGCCGCGATAAAAAATACGGCTTATTAATTCGAAGTAACGAATAAAGCAAGCTTGTCTTATCAACTTAGAATAAGCCCGATTGACGGATTTCCAAAAAATCAGCTATTTCCAAAGGTGTATCTTTCATATTTAGAATCCTCCACCGAAAAAATACGCACCCTTATCAACTCTCTTCTCTTCAGGCCAGAGACGCCCCCAGGGTCCACCTAGACCTTCAGCTTAACCTTAGGCCTCGCCTCCGGCTTAGCCTTAGGCTCCACCTTCGGAATTTTCCACCCCCAAAACTCCACGTTCAATCCATAATATCTCTAATATTTGAGTTCAATGATATAGTGGGCACCGTTGACCGTGTAGAGCTGGAGATCGCCTGTTAAGTCTCCAACCCGGCTTTCGGTCGCGTAAAGTTCGTCGATGAACACGACTGGCTTATGGCTGTATTTCTAGTAAAGCTTAACAATCAGTTCTTCAAAGCAAACAGCCGGTTCTTCGCTATTAAGCTTAAGACCTTTTAGGGTGGTGATTACGCGATTATTATTAACTTATCATATAAAGCGCCCTTCAGAACATTGACGCTATCGGCGGAGACATTATCGCTCGAAAGATGTATGACGGGGCTTGGCGTCCAATCGTAGTCCGATTGGTCAATCCAAAGCTCCTTTAAAAAATTCGCGTCGACCCTCGAGGATAGCCTTTAGAGCACTCACCAAGAGTGACTTGCCAAAATGGAGCAGCCAGGAGAGAAAAAACGTAGACTTAATTAAGCTCAATTGGTAAAGAAATTTGGTCTTATCAGTGTAGAAATAGCTATTTTGACAAATTATCGGGAAATTGGCTTTTCCAAGGGCTATTTTCAACTTAAGACGTCTCGCGGCAGCCCATAGGGTCGGGTAGGCAAAACTTTTGAAGAACAAAAAAGGCTTCTAATGAGGGTACCCCATTAACACCATGTTACCTTAAATCCAGCGGAACTCAAAGGCCTCACCTCTCTTAGTCGCCGCGATGGAACGAGCGAAAGAGGTGGGCGACTTTTAAGCTTTCTGGAGCTTATACCGTATCCATGGGAAGAGTCAACTCTCTTTATTTTAAGTTATGAAAAATGCGAGCTTCTTAAATATGGTCTAACTCAACCTGCTTTTTCGCTCCTTTAGGCCCATAATGCCCCAACGCCTTAATTTGGGCTGGTGAAGTTGGTAAATTTTTTTGGAAATTAAGGATAAATTTATAATTTGTTAAGATCGGGCGAAAGTAAATTTTAAGATAGGAAATAGACATTTTAGAGAGAAATTTTGGTTAAGGGCTTTGCCCAACTTCATCCCCATTAGAGCGGAATTTGAACGCTTACCTAAATTTTCGATTTCTTTCCTTAGCCGCCTTTCGACCAAAACCCCAAGCTGAGCGCCTTAAACGCCAAAACGCCGAAACGTTGGAAGGCTTGCGCCCGCCGCCATTCCGGCGTCTTAACATAAACCGAGCACCGCCCGGCGAAGATGGCTCAAACGGTCGTAGGGTTCTCGAAACCTGACACAGCGGCCCGTCGCTTGTCGGCGATTTCATTGCGTAAATCTATTTCGGTAATAAGTTCAAGGGCGTCGGTCAGGCAGACTTTAGCGCAGGCAGGGGAGTCGGCCACCCCAGCGCAAAGGTCGCACTTTAGGGCCGTAATCCTAGGTTCACCGCTGGACGTCTCCCCGCTCTCGACCAGTTCCATGGCCCCGAACGGGCAAGCCTGGGCGCAGCTCTTGCAGCCTATGCACTTACTGGAGTTAACTAGCACGCGCCCATTCTCGATCCGAATCGCCCCTGAAGTACACGAGGCCTTGCAGGCCGGGTTCTCGCACTGGCGGCAATGGATAGGAGCCGTGACTGTAGAGGTTTTAACCATAAAGAGCCTAGGGTTAAACTTGTAGTCATCGTACCCCATCTCGAATATCCCCTTGCCCTCGTGGGCCACGACGCAGCTTATCAAACAGGTACGGCAGCCGATGCAGCGGGTAGGATTAGCTTTAATAAAGGAATTCATTTGGTTACACCCTCCTCTTTGACGATCCCCATCGAGGATCTGATTTCAGAATATATGCGCTGGACCTCACGCTCTGCCGCAGCCTGATCTTCAATGCGCTCAACCTTGGCTGCGCAGTATTTGTATTCGGGCGTGCGGCTGGTCGGATCGAGTGAGGAGATAGTTAGCTCGTTGCAGGCCCCTATCCACCACTGGTAGGTCATGTACACCGCTCCTGGCTTAACCCTCTCGGTAGGTAGGCATCTAGTTATGATAGAGCCTCTCTTGGATTTTACCCTCACCAACTCTTTGTCCATGACGCCCAGAGCCTTGCAGTCAACGGGAGACATTTCAATCCAACCGGGCTCGTCTTCTAGGTTTCTTAGGGTCCGGCAGTTACCGGTCATGGTCCTAGCCGAATAGTGGCCGACCTCTCTAACAGTGCACAGCGTCAGCGGGAAGTCCTCGTTTTCCACCTCAGTGGGAGGGTGGTAGTGGGAGGTCTTAAAGATGCCCTTGCCGTCGGCAGTAGCAAAGTGACCACCCTTATGGAGGTACATGGTACCCTTGTCGGCTGGGCCCTTATCGTAGCAGGGCCACTGGACACTACCCTGACGCTCTATTTTCTCATAGGTAGCCCCGGTGAACTTTGGCGAGAGATCGATCATCTCGTTCCAGATCTCTTCGGTATTCTTGTAACTCATAGGATAACCCATGGCCGTTGACACTAGGCTAATGATCTCCCAGTCGTCTTTAATATCGCCCGAAGGCTCTATAACCTTGCGAATACGCTGAAAGCCCCTATCTGAGCTAGTGTATACGCCCTCATGTTCACCCCAAGCGGTAGCCGGTAATATTGCGTCGGCGTAAAGAGAGGTCTTATTGAAAAAGACATCCTGGACGACCACAAAATCAATAGCCTCTAAGGTCTCTCTAAGCTCGGCCAGATCAGGGTCGGACTGGGCCGGATCTTCGCCGAAGATGTAGTAGGCATGGATCCTCTTGGCAGGATCGTTTTCGTGTACGACCTTTTCGGGGACACGCGTTAGCTGAAGCCCAACCTCACTGGGGAGCGAATCGACGCCCCAGGCTGCGGCGAACTTATTTCTGACCTCGGGATCAGTCACTGACTGGTAGCCGCTGTAAACGTCTGGGAGCACGCCCATGTCGCAGGTCCCCTGGACGTTGTTCTGGCCGCGGACTGGACCAGTGCCGGTACTAGGCCTACCGAAGTTACCGGTTAGCATAGCTAAGCTACAGAGGCTTTTAACAACCTCGACCCCTTGAGAGAACTGGGTAACGCCCATACCCCATAGGATGACCGAGTGCTTACTAGAAGCGTAGCGCCTGGCCGCCAGCTGGATGTCGGCGGGTCTGAGGCCCGTGATTTGAGAGACCCTCTCAGGTGGGTAGTCTTTAACGATTTCCCAGAAGGCGTCGTAATCCATGGTATGGGCGGCGACGAACTCTTTATCCATGAGCCCTTCATTGATTATAACGTTGGCCATGCCGTTAGTTAGCGCAAGGTTAGTCCCCCCCTTGAGTGGCAGGTGAAGCTGGGCTATCCTCGCCGTCTCAATAAGCCTTGGATCGGCGCAGATGATAAAGCAGCCCTTCTCCTTGGCTTTAACGATACGGCGGGCTACGACCGGATGGGAGGCGGCGGCGTTGTAGCCGATGTTAAAAATGACCTCGGCATCCTCGATTTCGGGGATAGACAACGACATGGCCCCCTCCCCTATGGTCTGCCTGGAGCCAGCTACAGAAGCGGCGTGGCATATGCGGGCGCAGTGGTCAATGTTGTTAGTCCCAACGCAAGCCCTCATAAACTTCTGCATCAAATAGTTGGGCTCATTGCCCGGCCCCCTGGCTGAGGCCGCCCCCATGATAGAGTCTGGCCCCCACTCGCGCTTGATGCGGTTAAGGTTATCGGACACAAATTTTATAGCCTCGTCCCACCCGACAATCTCTAACGGCGAGCCTTTGCCCCCCTTGCGGATCATCGGAGCCCGCAGCCTTTTGGTGAGGATCTGGGGATCGTTAAGAAAATCCCAGCCGAACCAGCCTTTGAGGCAGGCCTTATCGTCGTTGGTTCGGCCTTGAACTGGATGGACGTCGAGGATCTTGTTGGCCTCCACGTCTGTGGTAAAAAGCAACTGACAACCAGTTCCGCAGTAGCAGCAGGTTGTCTGGGTCTGTTTAATTGTCATAGGCTTACTTTCCGCCCTTAAGGGCTTGGTTAATAGGGGAGCTTAAAGTCGCACCCGCTAAAGGTTAATAGCCGCGAGAATTTCGGACTCATTGCAGCGGTTAGACACTCTTCTGCGGTGTTAAACCGCTCTACACTTCTTTATTTAGGTAAAGGCACGACGCGTTTAAAATCCTAATTCAAGGGCTATAGCACTGACCTTAGCTGAAAAACTACCTTTTTTCCCGCCTTAGGCCAGACTAGCCGCCGGGCCTTAGGCGACTATCGAAATATTTTCTGATTAGTGAAGTAAAACTCTTTCCCATAAACTTACTTAGATTATTTAGCCGCTATTTACCCCAAAAGAGGCTAAGGCCTCACAGGTAAGGAAGCCCTCAGATTGCTTATTATAAAGTAGGCCTGGCCTCCTGAGGTAGCCAACAGGGCCGTAATACTTTAAAGAGCGCTAATCATAGTGGGGAAAAGAGACCTTAAACCGAAAAGGTCAGGAGGCGGGAACAATAAAATAGCGGCCAGGCTTACGACTTAAGAAGACTAAAGTTGAGCGCCGATCAAGTAGCTAGTAAATGGCGCTTAATTAGGTTGGAGCTTATGCTCGTAAGAAAGAAAGCGCCTCATTAACTATTAAATCTCTCAATGAGAGTTTAAGCTCGGATGGCTTCCCAAAAACGTTTGGCCAAAGCCTAATTAATAACTACCCTGGCCCGGTATGACCATGGATTACAGATAATTTATTAAAAGTATTTATTTTAATAATAGATGTATTTTATAGATCAAGGAAAAATTTGTCAAGGGTTTTCTAAATTTTTTTCTCTAATTA
>JAITQT010000251.1 GCA_031288745.1 Deltaproteobacteria bacterium | reverse complement strand
GCTTATCTTTTGCTACGCTCTAATGAAAATAGTTCAATAGCCGTCTGAGGTAGCTATTAACCTCATTGCTCCCCTGGCTAAACCCAGGGTCTCTTGGCGAGAAAGAAGATGAAAACTTGGCTCTTTTACCTAGTCAAAGAATTGGCCGAGGGGCGCAAGCCGGTCTTAATTTTAGCCCAAGGCGATAACGGGGCTAAAGCGGTCGTCTTTGACGAGAGAGGCGGAATTTTGGCCGGGCAGCTTGGCTCTTCGGAAATCGAAGTGGCCGTGGCCAAGAAGGCCGCTTTACTTAAGGCGGGCGAGGCCTGTCTTATAAATATTGAAGGCCGCGACGTAATCATCGAACGAATAGAAGGCCCCATAGCCCTATCGTTTTGGCAGGAGGCCTTGGCTGCCCAGAAAGAGGCTTGGGCCGCCTGGCTCTTAACTATGACTCAAGAGTTCGACGGGGTCATCAAAATAGTTCGCCACATCCTAGCGGCCAATGGGCCCTTTACTCCACTAAGGCTACCGGCGGATAAAAGTAGCTGGGTGATTTTACCTTTAAATTCCGGTTTGGGGCGCTTAATTATTTTTGGAGATGACGAATTAGCTTTGGAAACGGCCGCCTTGGGGGCCAGGGCCGGGCTTAAAGTAACTTTAGTTACTGTCGACCCTTTGGAGCTTGATTTACGCACCGCTCAAGGCGTGGGCGATTTTCATCTGGCCCACGTCGACTCCTGGTCATCGCTTAACGCTGAAACCTTGTCAGCAATAGGTCTTAAGCCCGGAGTTATGATCTTGGTGACTACGGCTGAAAACGAGGGTTTTTTAGAGACTATCAAAAATAGTCAAACCGGTTGGTTAGGGCTGGCCGGAGCGGCTGCCGTGGCTCTACCGGAGTCCGGTCTTTTTCCTCAGGCTGTAAGCTCTGCTCAGAGGGCCTTGGGCTTGATAGCAGCCATGTTAGAGCATAGGTGAGTTGGTTGATCTCCGCAACTTGAGGAAGGGGAGGAGGTTAATTTTTTTTCTTCTTCTTTATTCTTCTTGGTCTTCTTCCTCTTCTTCTTCTTCTTCTTCTTCTTCTTCTTCTTGGTTTTTTTCTTCTTCTTTTAATCCTTCGTCGTCGTCTCGCTCTTCTTTAGAAGCCGCTTCTATTTTTGGCTTTGAGGCTGGCTTTCTTTTTTCCGTTCTTTCGGCCTCGGCTAAGGCCTCAAGTTCGTCCTCGCTAAGATTCTCGAGCCAATCGCCAGGCCGCCAAGGCCAAATTTCCGATCGGTTGGGAATCTTTTTAGAAAACCCGATAATAGTATAGTCGTCTTCAGCTGTTGAAAACAAAAGGGTTAAGCCTATTTTGGAAGCGCTTTTGATCAAAAATGAGGTTTGAGGGCCTATTTGGGCCCCGCAGGCCAAAAGCCGCCCGTTCTCGGGTATCAGTAGAGAGGAGAGGAAGGCGAGGCGTTTGGCGGTTAAGTAAGGGGAGAGGTTTAAGGCGATTAAGCCGAAACTATCCGCCTGCTGTTTGGTTAGTTCAGCCGGCCAAGGCGGGTTGGGTTTGGCCGTCACGGCGGTTAGCTGTTGGTTCCAGCCGTTAAACTGCGACCATTTAATAGTTTCTTCGGTCATAAGCGGGTCGAAGCAGACGGCCGTAACGGGCCCAGAGCCAGCTGAGAGAGCGGCGCAAGCTAGTAAGGCCGGGCGGCCGCAGATTACGAGCGCTCGGCCTCCTTTGGTCTGCGGGGCCCCCGGAGGAGGGGTCAAGTAATCGTTTAAGGCTGAAAAGGTTAATCCTAGTAAAGTTCTAAGGCGAGGGCTAACTCTAAAAGGATTAGGGCAGCCTATGGTTCGGCTCAGATCATCTGGTCGAGGGCCGACTATAAATTTAAAAGGGCCCAAGGCCGAGCACTCTATTAATTTAGATGGTTGCGGGGCCCATTTTAGATAGGCCTTAAATTTTTGGTGGCCTCGGCTTACTCGCCTAAACACATCTCTAACAAAGGCTAGAATGGAGAAACCCTCGTCAGGATTCTCGCTATGATACTGATTTGGATCTTCCAAGGGCCTTAATTCTATTTCTAGACCTTGGTCAGTCTGATAGGGATCGAAGGCCGGAAAGTGACTTAAAATTCTAGCTAGCAGTTCCGAGGCCGATTCTGCGGCAATGGTTACCGTAAGGTGCCAGGAGCTGTCCCCAGGGTAATTAGAATTTACGGTTTCCTCCGCTAGAGGTTCGGCCATGGTCTGGGCACCGTTATAATTATCCTTAGCAAAATTTTTCTCTCCAGGCTTTAGGCTCACCCTCAAGGAAGGTTCTCGATTTTACATCTTTAAGACTTCTGGCTCAAGAGAGTGCTTATGAGCCACCTTATGGACCTCTTTACGGGTCCTCTTATAGGCTTAAATAGGGCCTTTATAAGGTTTTTGGTTAATTATTAAAGGCGTGGTCGTAAATTAAGCCTATAAAAACTTAAAATTGCTATTCAGTCTTGGTCTTGGCATCTACTCTTAACGCAGGGGCAAACTTAAGGCCCAGAGGTTTATTCCCTTTGGGGCGGTTAACGGCTGTAAAAAAAAATTGGCGCTCTGGCTAGAAAAGTTGATTATAGTGTCTCTTCATCAATGTGAACGTTTAAGGGCCTATTTACAAGAGAGAACGTTGTGGTGCCAAGCCTATTGAAAGGGACGACACAGACCACAACAATGTAGACCCCTATAGGAGCTTAGTAATTTTAACATTAAATCTAAGTTAAAATATATGGTTGGAGCACCGAGCTAAGTAGAAACTTCAAAAGAACTACTGTTAAAAACTTAAGGGTATGCAAAAACACAATTACAACTCGAAAGTCGCTACCAGCCGCAACGTGGGGAAAAAATGATTTGGTGAACGGTTACTGATTATAAAAGTTGTACGAATCTAACTTAGAGCGGGGCCGAAATATTTGACTCAAATTTTTTCATAGCTTTTAGCTAGCCTCTAGCCAAACTCTTTAGAAGATGGCGTAAGTAGCTTAGGGGGCTTAGGCCGATTAAAATTTTCTAAGCCAAGGGCCCTCTAAAGGGCTGGCCCTGGCTGACCAGTTTTGGTTGAATTAGAGTTAGGAATTATATTTTTTTAGAGGGATAAAGTTTTTTTAGCTGTAGTTAAGTTTAAAAATTTCACTAATATATTTATTTTGTTTTATAATTTATATAAATATTCCCTCTTGACAATTGGACTCTTCAAGGTAATAATTAGGGCGTTTAGTCACTTGAGGTCAAGCTGGCTTAAGCCAGAATTTAAATCTATTAATAAAATATTTAATGTAAAATATAATATATTTTTTTAATTTAAGATTAATATTTTTGTATCTTGGACCTAATATTAAGTTGGGATTAAATTAATTTATTATAGTATAAGGAATAATGTGGACTAGGTTTCTCATTATATTTATTTAGTATTTTTTTTATACTATGGTTGGAGGTTCCATAGTCCGTCAATTGAGAGGCTAAGTTAGGCTATCTTCTAGTTACAAGAGTTAAATTCTTTTATTATTTAAAAATATTATTTTATATATAGAAAGTTTAATATGGAATTTATTAAAGGTAACTCCTTAAATATCGTTGATTTTGCTCCGGATCTCGAATTTGAAGTCAAGATTACACTTAATTATGACTCAAACACTAAAACGCATATCTGTTGTTTGGCCTTGGATGAGGAAAAACATTTGTTAGACAGCAGATATTTGATCCAACCTCGCAACCATAATTCTCCCGAAGGGGCTTTGGTTTTCGAAGGCTCTTCTAACGGCCTAGCCACTTTTTTTAAATTAAATCTTAAAAGTTTGCCCCAAAAAGCCAAAGCGGTGGTTTTCGTTAGTTCTTACGCCCGGCCTATTGGGCAACAAGTTAGGGTTAAACTTAACTACGGCGCTATTTCTTTGCATCGTGGGCCTTTTGAGAGCGCCGTCTATGTCTTTTCCAATTTCGACTATAGTCAATGTCAAGCCGTAACTATATCGTCGATAGTCTTAAAAGACGATCGCTGGGTTTTTTCCTTTGACGGTCGAGGTTTTTACTCTGGTCTAGCTGGTCTTTTTAGTCACTATGGGGCCTTGGATTTTTTAGATCTAATTCCTCCCGCTTTACGGACCTTGAGCCCTAGAGACGTCTATAAGGCACCGGATTCGTCTTTCGCCGGAGTGTGCCTTTCTAGACCAGGATCGGTTTCGGAGTTGTTAGACGAGGTTAACCAAAACAGTCGAGCGTTTATGGTCAAGCCGTTTAGGTCCTTAACTATTCATTAGTTTTAAGGACCTAGGTTTTTCCTATCAGGTTTTTCTTGCTCCAATAATTTAGGTCGTCTGAGCTATTAGAATTAACGGCTAAGCGCTCTAAGTTAAAGAGCTTAAACCCGACGGGGGGTTTTTTGTTTTTTTTACGCGTCCTTAAAACCTCAATTTATCGCCAATCTAAAGAGCTTGATAATGTTATCTCGGCCTGATTTTGGGGCGAAAAATAAATTTTGAAATACTCTTCTTAAGGAGATATTATGCGTAGATTGCCAATTTATCTATTGATAGACGTTTCCGGCTCTATGTACGGAGAGCCCATAGAAGCGGTTAAAAATGGAATGCAATTGCTCCATTCCACTCTTCGCAAAGACCCCCAAGCCCTGGAGAAGGCTTTTTTAAGCGTTATTACTTTCGGCGATAGGGCCAATCAGACGGTGCCCCTTACAGAGGTGGCCGCCTTTAAGCCGCCGCAAATCTCGGCCGGCGGTGGCACCTCTTTGGGGGCAGCCTTAAAGAGCGTGGTCGAGGCGGCCGGGCGAGAGGTGGCTAAGGGTACGGCTGAGGAAAAAGGCGATTATAAGCCTTTGGTCTTTTTGATGACCGACGGGGAGCCGACCGATAGCATAGATAAGCCGATCGAGGACTTTAAAAAGGCTAGCTGGGGCGTGGTTGTGGCCTGCGCCGCCGGTAGTCATGTCAATACAAGTGTTTTACAGAAAATCGCCGGCGGAAACGTTTTAAAATTAGACACTTGCGATAGTAATTCCATTGGGGCCTTCTTTAAGTTCGTCTCATCATCCATAGCTGCGGTAAGTAAGAAAGTCGATTCTGGCTCTGATTCAGGTGCCTTCAGCGAGCTACCGCCGCCGCCGCCGGAGATTTCGCTACTTAAACCATAGTTTTAATAATCGTAACCGTTCACCAAAGTTCTTTTGAGGTTTCTACTTAGCTATCTGCTCCACCCATATATTTTAACTTTGAGCGCAGCGCAAAAAGTCCCCTTTATCAATCCTTAAATTTGTAACATAGCCAAATTACTAGTTAATTTTTTAGACTATTTT
>JAITQT010000123.1 GCA_031288745.1 Deltaproteobacteria bacterium | reverse complement strand
CGTGTGCTCTTCCGATCTGAACTATTTTCATTAGAGCGTAGCAAAAGATAAGCTTTGATAAAACCGGCTAAATCTCCGTCTAAAACGGCCTCTACGTTACCGCTCTCGTAACCAGTCCGGTGGTCCTTTATTAGACGATAAGGCTGAAGGGTATAAGAACGGATCTGACTACCCCAAGCGATATCTTTTTTGTTGTCGTGAATCTTTTTGATCTCCGCAGCTTTCTTTTCCTCTTCGAGCTGATAGAGCCTAGCCCGAAGCACCTTCATGCCCAAATCTTTGTTGCGATGCTGGCTCTTTTCATCTTGACACTGAACGACAATGCCAGTTGGCAAATGGGTAATGCGCACAGCCGAACTAGTCTTATTAACATGCTGGCCGCCGCTGCCGCTGGCTCGATAGGTGTCGATCCTTAGATCTTTTTCGTTAATATCAATGACAATATCGTCGTTAACCTCGGGAGTAACGAAAACACTGGCAAACGAGGTGTGCCTACGGCTCTGAGAGTCGAAGGCGGAGATACGCACCAAGCGGTGAATACCGACCTCGGTGCTGAGCAAACCGTAAGCGTAGGGCCCGGAAATAGTTAGAGTCACGCTCTTAAGGCCCGCCTCGTCGCCGTCTAACCTATCAAGTATCTGAACGGAAAATTTATGGCGGTCAGCGTACCGCAAGTACATACGCAAAAGCATCTGGGCCCAATCCTGAGCATCGGTCCCTCCGGCCCCGGCGTGGATATCCATGATGGCGTTATTGGCGTCATTTGGGCCAGATAGGGTCCGCCTAACTTCGTAAAAATCAAGCTTCTCCGTCAGTTCGCCTATCTTGTCCTCAATATCCTTAAATTGCGCCTCGTCGTTTTCGTCAAGGGCCATATCCATTAAGAGGAACAGTTCTTCGCCCTGATCTTCCAACTTTTGCCAAGCGTTAAGTTTTTCGGCCAGCCTCATTTGTTCTTGGCCCACGGCTTGAGCATTCTGGGGATTATCCCAAAAGTCTAACTTAGCCATCTCGCCGTTAAGCTCATTTAGTCTTAAGTTTATGCCCTCAAGGTCAAAGATACCCCCTAAGCACGCTTAACCGTTCGCTTAATTGCTTTACTTTAGGTTTTAAATCAACGAGCATGGCCGCGCCTCGCAAAAAAATTAGCTTAACTCTTAGGGCGGAAAAAAAAACGAGTCAACAAAAGGGGCCAACCTAAGTTAAGCCGCTCAAACCCAGGGCCAAAATGACCCGATTGAGCCAAGAGGATGATTCGAGGCTTTTTTCCTTGGCTCTCCAAAAAGGGCCAGGTGGTTAAACCTCTATCAAATTAAATGTATTTTGCCACACACAGAACTCATATTCAATAGAAAGAGATATTTTTTAGCCGCTAAAAGCCAACGATCTTTAAGCCTCTCGCCCTAGTAAATAACTCCACAGGGGCTTTTAAGCTATTTAAAAGGCGAGGCTAACCAAAAGAGGCCATAGCCGATTTTTTAGCTAATTCGGCTAAAAGGCCTCTAAAGTCAATAAAATTTTAATTTAAAAGTGAATTATTTGGGTGTCCGTTCACCAATGTGAACGTTCAAGAGCCCATTCACAAGAGAGAACGTTGCGGTGCCAAGCCTATTGAAAGGGACGACACATACCACAACAATGTAGCCCCCTAACTGTTAAGATCTTAAGGGTATGCTAAAACTAAATTACAACTAGAAAGTCGCTACCAGCCGCAACGTGGGGAAAAAAAGATTTGGTGAACGGTTATTTATTTGGTAACGACCTTCTCCTTAGAGATACTAAGATTTACACCTGATTGCTGCCCCACGCTGATGTTAACCGAGCTACTGGTCTGATTGGCCGGGGGATGGCTATTACCCGGAACCACGATAACTTTAGTATGATCTTTGGGGCCGGGGGCCTTATGCTCAAGTTTTGGCCTAAAATCTTTACGCGGAGGCTTACGATCCTTACGATGCTTTTTTTTGTAATTCGCTTTACTATTGTAATGCTTTTTTTTGTCCTTATCGCCTTTAATGTTATACGGGGGGCGTTTATCATGGGGAACGGGGGGTTTGTGGCTGTCTTTATAATCTGGCCCCCCTTTGTGATCCGGCTTGCGGTCGTCGGCTAAGGTGAAGCTCGGCGAGGCTAAGGCCAGTGCAATTAAAACAACGATAAAAAGAGTAAATTTTTTCATCTTAATTTCTCTCCAAGAGACCCCATGATTTAACCAGGGGAGCAATGGCGTCCTTCTCTTAGTCTAAAAAGACGCTAAAAGAAAACTCGTAGCCGTCACCCATCTGTAGACGACTACAATTGTTGTGGGAGGTAATAATCAAACCTTTAAGCGTTTTGATGTTGAAACTGCCAGAGGCCCTCAATGGCCACTGGGCCGACATAGACACCCTGAAATTTACCCTATTCCCTTCGGCCCGGACTAACGGCTTAGTCTTAATCAAAAGCCGCTCTTAGAGAGCCTAAGGAGTCTGTGGGTAAACCCGATCTTAATAAATCTAGTCCGCCAATGGCTACCTTAAGGTGTTAAGACCTACAACGATAATAGGCCGAATTAAGTATAAAACCATAGAGGGCTGACCGTCGTAGGCTGAGCGAGAGCATGGGTTTGAGGGTTCTTAGCCAGGTTTAAAGGCCCGTTCACAAGAGAGAACGCTGCGGTGCCAAGCCTATTGAAAGGGACGACACATACCGCAGCAATGTAGCCCCCTATAGGAGCTTAATAATTTTAACATTTAATCCAAGTTAAAATATATGGTTGGAGCTGAGAGCCAAGTAGAAACGTTAAAAGAACTAATGTTAAGAATTTAAGGATAACTAAAACTTAATTACAACTCGAAAGTCGCTACCGCCGCAACGTGGGGAAAAAAAGACTTGGTGAACGGTTACATCGAGGACAATATCTCTTTTAGCAAATTCTCTGCCAACAAGACCAATTATCAAAAAAATTTAAGAAGACCAAAGAAAATAAAACCTTAGATTGACGCATAATTTTAGAAATTTATTTAATATTTTAAACCAATATTTTTTCGGCCATGGTTCGAGTCGCCCAGCCAATAAATTTAAATTACATTAATAAATAAATAAACTTAAATAAATTATAAAATTTAACAACAAAAACTTTTTCTAGCCCAGGCCCTTTAAGCCCGCAGTTGGTTAATTTTTGCTCAAAATAAATCCCCTTTGAGAAAATTTAATCCCAAAAGCTCAAGGCTTAAGTTTTAGCCGCTCTAACCAACCAATGGCCCCTAAAAAATGTATAAGTTTGAAAAGCGATAAACCCCCCTCCCACTCCCAAGGCCACCATCTTTAAAGAATAGGCACTAAAGAGCTAAGGTAAAGATCTTTAGGTCGAGCCCCTATTATTTAAAGAAGTCAAAGCCAAAAGTTAAAAAAAGACCAACTCCCTTTAGGTGCCGATCTTTTTTGAATAGCTTAAAGTAGTTAGCCCGGGGAGCAATGACCTTCTTCTCTTTAATCTGAAAAGACCACTAGTAGTCGTCATCTCCAGAAGGGTGACGACAAAAAAAAGGGTACAGAATGTGTCCGTTCACAAATGTGAACGTTTAAGGGCCAGTTCACAAGAGAGAACGTTGCGAGGCCAAGCCTATTGAAAGGGACGACACATACCGCAACAATGTAGCCCCCTATAGGAGCTTAGTAATTTCAAAGTTAAAATATATGGTTGGAGCAGAGAGCTAAGTAGAAACCTCAAAAGAACTAAGGTTGGCTTTAATGGATATTTCAAATTGCGAGAAAAAATGTCAACCATTAACCCAGATTAGGCCTTATTTTCAGTCTAGCGGGAAGTGGAAAACAGGGTCTTGACGAGGCCTTGTGAACGGTTACCAGAGCTTGGCTAGAGATTTAAAAGGGGCTCTGTTAGGTCTAAAAAAGTTCATACTTGACATTTAGGCCGCGACAAACCCGGGTACTTATAGTAGGCATGGTGAAATTAAAGACTTCTCTCTTCGCCAAAACCTTATAGGCCTTTTAATGGCCCTAGATAGGCTAAAACAGGCTAGGTTCCCAATTTTGTAGCAGGAAAAGGATTAAAGAGTCAAAGTTCTTTAATAGATCTCCAAAAGCACATCTGCTCGCCCGACTATGGCCACGGCCATCAACTTTACCAGCGGGTATTGGCTCTTATATCTATCGGCGTATCTTTT
>JAITQT010000505.1 GCA_031288745.1 Deltaproteobacteria bacterium | reverse complement strand
AAAAAGAGCGGCCATAGCTAGGGCGCTGGCCTTAGAGCCTGGACTATTATTTTTAGACGAACCCTCAGCCGGCTTAGACCCGGTGACCTCAGCTGGGCTCGACTCTTTAATCGTCACTTTAGCTAGAAACCTGGCCCTGTCCTTCGTTATTGTTACCCACGAATTAAACAGCATCTTGGCCATGATCGATCGGGCCTTACTCCTAGATAAAAATAAAAGGGGGGTGGTGGCCGAAGGCCCCCCGACCTATTTGGCTAAGGATTGCCCGGCCCCCGAGGCGGCCGCTTTTTTCCGGCGAACTTTAGTTAAATAATTTTTTTCTTATTTATCTTTATTTCTGGTAAAAACAAAATAAAACATGTCGCATAAAACTAATTATTTTAAAATAGGGGTCTTCGCGGTCTCGGCCTTCTTCCTAGCCGCGGCGGCCACTTTATATTTTGGGCTCAGCTCAGCCTTTCAGCCGCTGCTTAAATGCCAGTCGTATTTCGAGCATTCGGTGCAAGGATTATCTATCGGGGCCTCGGTTAATTTTAGGGGCTTTAAAGTAGGCCAGGTCTCTACCATTAGCATCCCTCAAATCTTAGGGCCTAGCGGGCAGCAGGTGGTAAGCGTGGAGTATTTCGTCTACCCCGCCCTCCTCTCTGGCCGCAAAGAAGCTAGCGTGGAGCAGGCTAAAAATATTTTAGAAAAAGAGCTGGAAAAAAATCTACGCTGCTACCTCTCCTATCAAGGAGTCTCAGGCCTAGGCTACTTAGATCTAGACTATCTTTCTTTGGAAGATAGCCGCGAACCCATATATTTTGTCGAAGGACAAAGCGATCGCTTAATTATCCCCACGGCTAGAGGCTCTATTTTAAATATCGGGGAATCTCTTAGTCAAATACTTAGATCCTTACGCTCTCTTAATTTCTCACAGCTTAACGATTCCCTAAATTTAACCTTAACTAAAATTTCAGGCTTAGCCGATAGTTTAGGCGGCGATACCTCTAAGCTAGCCGCTTCCCTCGATCGCTCCCTAGATAGCGTCAAGGCTGCGGCCGAGGAAATCACCGTCTTAGCCAATTTGTTAAACTCAGATTTTAAGGCCTTAAACCTATCAGCCCAGGGTGCAGAACTAAGTATTTCAATAAAAAAACTTAGCTCAGTTATGAATCAGATAGATAGTTTACTCCTAAACACACGCAATACTCTCCCTGCCACCATGGATAACCTTAAAGTCATGTCGGAAAACTTCCGCCAACTCTCCGAACAAGCCAAACGCTACCCTAGTCATTTACTCTTCGGAGAGCCCCCCAAACCCCTTAGGTAATAATTTTTTATGATAGTTAAATTAATGCGCCCTAAGAAGCCTAAACCTAGCCTAATGGCCTGGCCCTCGCTTTTGCTTTTAGCGCCAGGTATTATCCTCTTTTTAACCGGCTGTGGGCTCTCTAAACCCAGTCCGATCATTCGCTCCTTTGCTTTAGAGGCCCCTGGGCCCGATAATATAGCTCTTATTCAAACTAAAGGGCGGCCTATCACTATAGAAATTACTAATGTCGGGGTAAGTTCGGAGTGTGAGAGTAGTAAACTAGTTTATAAGATATCTCGAAACGAGATGGTCGAAGACTTCTACAGCCAATTAACCGGGCTACCGGCTAGGGTCACAGCCGACGAGACGGCTAGGTGGCTTGAGGCCTATGGTGGAAATATTAAAACCCAAAGGACCTCGTCGTTAAAAAACCCCGACTACGCCTTAGATCTCTTTCTAACCTCCTTTCACGGCGATTTAAGTCAAAGCCCATCTATGGCTATTATGGAAATGAAAATGACCTTAACTAAAGTGGCCGGTCCCGTAGTGGTTATAGCCAAAACTTACCGTGCTCAAAGGCCGTTTAATTTTACAAGCCCCGAACTAAGGCCCGAACTTCTAGCTCAAAATTTATCTCTAGCTTTAGGGGATATATTGAGCCAATTTTTAGAAGATTTTAAGGCTAATTAAGCATGAGCCCATCTAAGAAAAACGGTCCAAACCGAGGCTGGCTCCTAAAACCCATAACTGGACTGGCGGTCTTAGCCTTGAGCGGCTATTTGGTGGCCCCGGAATTTCCCGGCCTATGGGTGGTCCCCTCTTTTTTAGCTCTAATTATTCTCTTAATTTACGGGCCTGCGGCTATTAAAGGCGATCTAGGCCGCTTAAGAGAAAGAAGGCCTAGAAAGTTTCTTCGGGCTTTATTTCCTGTGGCTTTAGCCTCATCAATCCTTTTAATCGCGGGTTCCGTTAGACTGCTCCCTATTCTAAACCCTGCCGCCCCGCCGGAGGCCGTCTTAAGCGAAGAAACGAAACTAGTATTATCTAAACTCACCTCAAAAGTCGTCATAGAGGCTATGGTTAGTCGCCAAACTAACCTAGCCCCTGTCTCTCATTTAATGGGCCTTTACTCTAACTTTTCGGATAAAATCGCGGCCTCAGTTGTCCAGGCCGAGGGCCGGACCCAAATTGATGGCGGTGAAATTAGACTCGCTGAGAGCGAAACGGTTAGGATTTCTTCCGACTCTTTTAGCCAAACAGTCTCTCCCATCAACCAAAGGACTATTAACGCTAGCCTTAGGCGTCTAATATCTCCTTACCGTACCGTCTATAACCTTATGGGGCAAGGGACCAAAAGCGTTTCCGATCCAAGCTCAATGGGGCTTAGCTTGTGGGCCAAATCATTAGTTGAATCAAAAATTTACCTCTTAGATCTTCATTGGCCCGGTCCCCAGTTGCCGCCCGAAGCTGCTGCCGCCAACGCGCTTGTTTTAGCCGGTCCTAGAAGCCCTTTGGGAGAAGAGAGAGAGAAAGCCCTAATTGATTATCTTAAGAGCGGTGGCCGCTTATTTATCCTCCACGACCCCTTGGTGGCCGCCTTAGACTCTAGCATGCTTGAGTCTTTGGGGCTGTCCATGCCCTTGGGATTAGTAGTCGATCCAGATAGCGCCTGGGCCGGAACTAATGATTTTTTTATCGTCTCTAGGGACTTTCCGGCCCACCCTCTAACCATGGGCTTAAAAAGGCCCGTGGTCTTTCCTCTGGCCGGGGCCATCTTTCCGGTCAAGGGGGGCACCAATACTCACGAGGATAAAAACGAAAAAGAGGCCAGCCAGAGCAATGAAAATACCTTTAGCTCCAGACTTAGCGGGCACAGCTGGGCCGTGGCCCGTACTTCCGACGTCGCTTGGCTAGAAACCGATCGCTCTTCCATTGCCGATAATAGCTTTCGCTACCAAAAAGACCAAGATATTCTAGGCCCTTTAACTTTAGCCAGCGCCACTTCACTAACTAGCGGAGGCCGGTTGATTTTCACCGCCGACGCAGATCTTGCGGCCAACGGTTTCATTGTTTTTGGTGGTAATCTAGAATTTTTAAACAATTCTATCTTTTGGCTCTTAGAGGCCCAAGAAGATCTAGCCACGCGCTCAAGCGGGGCTTGGTTGGATATAGACCGCTTTAAAGCCAGAATCCTTTTCTGGGTCCCGACCGTTTTTTGGCCAGGCTTGTGTCTAAGTTTGTGGCTAACATTCTATTATCGCCGCCGCCGCCATGTAGGCTAAAAGCGTACACCAATAAGTTTCGAAGTCTACAACCAGGTAGTTTTCCAAAAGCTTAAGGCTGGTCAGTAATTTTTAGATGTTATACTATCAACTAGTTAAGGCTTTCATTTCCGCTTTTGACGTTAATCGCGGCAAGGTCGGTTTTCTTTTTTAAAGGGCTTGACAAAACATCAGGAACTTGGTATATTATTATTCTTGATTTTAGATAAACCCTGGTGGTAAATTCTTTTACCATCAGGGTTATTTTGTTTACGCCCAATAAAATACTGGAAATTTAAGCCCTAACGCTGGTCAGCCAAGGCATACCACTCTACGTAAGGTGCCCAAGTATCGTTACGCAGCTCAATAGTACGAGCACCTTGAGCTGCGGCCACGGAGTTAGTGGAACTAGCGTAACT
>JAITQT010000485.1 GCA_031288745.1 Deltaproteobacteria bacterium | reverse complement strand
TGTTATACCCCAACTAAAATCCTATGAATTCAATCAAGGACTTCAATTCGCTAAAGAAAGAGATAAATTTATCATTTTACATTTTTTTAGTGATAATTGTATACATTGTAGAGTATTTAAAACGCAAGTTCTAACTGATCCGAGCGTCATCAAGGCCTTAAACAACTCGTTTGTTTTCATACCCTTAGATACTATGCTCCAACCTGAACTGGGAGAGTATTTTAAAATTTCTATAGTGCCAACCGAATACTTTCTTGATAGCCAGGGCAATACAATCACTCAATATTTCGGGGGAATGTCCGTCGAACGGTTTTTATATGTATTATCGTATTTTACTAATGGTACATATAAGAAGAACGAGTCGTTAAATGAGTATGTAACTCGTAAAGGTAAATCCATTTAACCTCCGTTGGGCCTATAACTTAAGCCAGTCATCTTAAATTTCTATTTTGCTCTTCAATAAGCTTTTTTAGCCTCTCGAGGCAAAAAAGCTTTCGCCCACACGAGATCCGAAAAACCCTATTTTTTAAGTCCGCATTGGCCGACTTAAAAAAACTTATTAAAACCTTTAATTTATTAACTCTTAATTTTTGATAATATACAGAGGTTATATATAAATATGAATAAAATTATGCTTCTCTCTCTGGCCTTAGCTTTTATTTTACTTGGCCGAACGCATTTAGAAGCGGCTGAACCGAAGCCCTTGGAAAATTTTCAGAAACTAACTTCTTATGATTTAGAGCAAGGGATTAAACTCGCCCAAGATAATAAAAAATATGTTCTAATGTACTTTTGGGCTGATTGGTGTTCTAATTGCTCTGATTTTCAATCAAAGGTGCTAACCGAGCCAAGGGTCGTCAATTCCTTAAGTGAATCTTTTATTTTCATACCCATAAACATCGACCGCGAACAGGCCATAGCCAAAACCTTTAAGGTTCGGGCCGTTCCCACCTTTTTCTTTCTAGATCAAAAGGCCGAGCCGGCCTCATATCTCCCTGGCGCTATGCCCGCCGACCTTTTTCTAAATATCTTGTCGTATATCTCGAGCGCTTCATATAAGAGCGTAGAATTTGATGATTATCTATCGGCTCTGGAAAAGAAAACTCCCTAAGCCCCAGGCTGCTGGAAAATCGCCTCAAAATCCAGTTTTTTGTCTAATTCGAGATTATTTAATATTTATTTGTCATTAAAATATTTAATATTATTTTTAAATATTTTTAATTTATTATAGAATTAATTGTTTAGTGTAACTTAAATAATAAAAACAAATAAATATTATCTAGTTTTTATACTATTAAGCTTAATTTATTTTCTATCAGCCTGCGCCCCCGTCGTGGGTACTGCTCGTTCTCAACTTTCTTTGGTCGACGATAATCAAATCAATAGTCTAGCCCAAAGCGAGTATAGAAAATTAATTAATAGCAGCCGTCTGTCCTCCGATAGTCACAACACTAGAATACTGCGCAAAGTCGGTAGGCGCATCGCCAAGGCGGCCGAGGACATGATGGCCTCTTATGGCCGCTCTAATGAAATTTCTAACTTTCGGTGGGAGTTTAACCTCATCGAAAGCAAGGAAGTCAACGCCTTTTGCCTGCCCGGCGGAAAAGTGGCCGTTTACACCGGTATTTTGACCTACTGCCACGACGAGGCCGGCCTAGCGGCGGTGGTGGGCCACGAGGTGGCCCACACCTTACTCCGACACGGGGCCGAGCGAGCCAGCCAAAATATGATGGCCAATATCGGCGGTAACTTATTAGGGCTGGGCTTAGCTATCGGCGGAGCCTCCAGCGGCACCTCCCAGGCCTTCATGACCGCTTTTTCCCTTGGAGCTCAATACGGCGTGCTTATGCCTTACAGCCGCCTACAGGAGGCGGAGGCCGATAGGATAGGCATGAACTTAATGGCCCTGGCCGGCTATCATCCCGAAGAAGCCCTAAGCTTTTGGCAACGCATGGCCCAAGCCGACAGCCACGGCTCAACGCCCTATTTTCTCTCCACTCACCCCTCCGACGCTCAGCGGGTCGATAACCTTAGTCGATACCTTAATGAAGCTAAGAGCCAATTTACCCCTTGGAGAGAGACCGGTGGTCCCGATTCACCTTAAAATTTTTTAGTTTGACCTAGCCTTTTAATGAACCGAATTAGGAACTTTTTTAAATCCTAATGGAAAAAGCCTCTTGGTGAAAATGGTTTTATGCTATAAATAAAAAAATTTAACATCTAAATAAATCTAAATGTTAAATTTTGTTTAATAATATTACTAGGCGCAAAAAAATAAGGAGCCGAGCCCCCTAATCTTTAGTCGCTTTTTTTTGAAGCGATAAGGGCAAAAACGCTCCGTTGTATTTTTAAATTTTATTAAATCGCGCCCAGTAGTGATTTGGTACCTCGAAAGGATATAAGTGATGCCTGATTTATCATCCGAAAAGACGGACTTTTTGGCCCGGCCAATTTTAGGCCCGTCGCTGGTCGTTTTACTGGCGATTTGCTTGGGCCTATTTTTAATCGGATGCGCCAAAACTGAAAGACAAGTTATCGATCGCCCTTTTATCTCCGAACTGGTTGAGCCGTCCACTATTTTTGGTGAGGCTACTGTAGGCGATAACCGCTCTAAAGAGGCTATAGAAAATATACAAATCCCGGAATTACCCCATAACAGACCCTTAACCCTTGACGAATGTTTAGAGTTGGCCTTAAAGGTTAGCCCGGCCGTCGACTCCGCCGATCAGGGCTACTTAGGGGCCATGTGGGGCCGCTGGCAGGCTATCACCAATTTTTTACCCACAGCCTCCGCTAGCTACTCAGTATCCCATCGAGACACTCCGGCCAGTCTGGCCGGGGGCCATGACGTGTATAGCAAGCAAGTCGGCGTCACCCAAAGCGTCTTTACCGGTGGACGCAATATCACCAACTACCTCTTAAGCCAATTGGGGGTGGCAGCGGCTCAAATAGAAAAGGTCCAGGCCAGAGAAGACCTTCTCTTGCAAGTAAAGCAGGCCTACTACAGCATTTTAGCCACCGAAAAGGCCTTGGCCGTAGCTAAGCAAAGCGTGGTCAATCTTTCTAGCCACCTAAACGTGGCCAAAAACTTCTTCGACGTCGGCATGGTCCCCAGAAACCAAGTCCTCGAGGCCGAAGTGGAACTAGCTAAAGCCCAGTTGGAAGAGACCACCCAGGCTAGGAACTTAGAAGTTAATAAAAGCCGCCTCAACATTTTGTTGCGTAGAGCGGTTAACTATCCCATCAAAGTTAAAGACGCCCTTAATCACCCCAAGTTCCCCTTAAGTTTAGACTACTGTATGGAAGTTAGCCTCAGAGATAACCCTGAAGTCCGCTTGGGCCGCAACCAAGTCGAAAGCGGAGCCAAAAATATCGATCTAGCTCGGAGCGAACTTTATCCCCAAGTTACGGTTAACTACCAAAATAGTTCCTCCGGTTCTACCCCCAGGGCCCATGGAGGCCTAGCTGGCGACAGCTCTCAGTGGGCCATAGGGGCGGTAGCCTCTTTTAATTTTTGGGAGTGGGGCCGCTCTAAGGCCGGGGTTGAGATAAGTAAAGTTAAACTGAATCAAGCCATCAACACTTTAACTAGCTTAATGGATAACACTAAGCTCGAAGTAACCACCAACTTCCAAAATTTAGTCTCCGCCAGCCGTAACATTGTAGTGGCCTCCAAGGCCGTAGAATCAGCTGCTGAGGATTTAAGGATGGTTACCGAGCGTTATCAAGAACAAGTGGCCACCAACACCGAGGTCTTAGACGCCCAAACCCGCTATAGTCAAGCTCAATACGACTATTTTCAGGCTCTCTACAACTATAACCTAGCTTGGGCCTCTTTAGAGCGGACCATGGGCCGCAAGGTCACCCCGGCTGGCTTAACGCCCAATGGCGGAGCCCCCCAAGAAGCCACGGCGGTTAGGCCCGCCTCGCCGCCACCGACTCTTTAATAACCCTTAAAGCTGCGGTCTTTGTCGATAAGATATGTTGCGAAAAATCTTTCTAGCCGACTCTTTAGTCGAGGGCCCTTTCTCGGGCTGGCCAGTTTTCGTAGTCTTTCTCGAAAAGCCCCTCGATAAATTTAAGATGGTCTCTTTGGCCAGCGAACTTGGCTCAAGACAAACGGTCTTTGTTTTAATTCACGGAAAATCAGTCCTTTTAAGGTTTTTCAGCAACACTCAAGAAATCGGTCTGGGCGTCCACGCTTGCCACGCAGTGACCCACCTGATTTACGAACTTGGTTTACTGCCCCCTTCCGAAGATTGCCGCCTTTTAACTCAAGAAGGAGAGATATTAGCTAAAAGCTTAGCCCCTAATTTTACGGTCCTGACCCTTAAGGCTTTGCCCTTAAGCATGGTCGCTCAAGATAGCCTAGAAATCTACGAACGGGTTTTAAATCTAAATCCCTCTAGCGTGGGCTGGGCGGCCATGACCCAGGATCGAACGGCCGTCTTAGCGGTGGACGAAACGGTTAACATTCGTAAACTAACGGCCCAACCAAATCTATTAGCCCAATGTGGAGCCGCCGCTCTGGCCGTGACCGCGCAAGATCAAGCTAAAAGCGGCTACTCGCTGCGCTGCTTTAGCCCAGATGCGGCCATAGAACAAGTACTTTGCGGCAATCTTCACCGCTCGCTTGCGCCTCAATGGTCGCGACTACTAAAAAAAAGGGAATTTCAAGCCAGGCAACTCTCCTCTCGAGGTAGCTTAATTAAGCTTGAAATACCCCAAAACGATCTAGTGATTACGACAGGGCAATCAAAAACCATCTTGCGTTGCGATTTAGCCATGGATCTGATGGCCAACGAAATCCCGGTGACCGTAATGGGTCGCTAGGCACAAAATATTTATGGTACCATTTTTGGCCTTCTCCATTAGCGCAAGTAAAACTTCCTGATAGAATGTGCGCTGCTTCTTAGGCTCTGCCTTTGCCGGCAACGAGCCGCTTTTCAAAAGCTTGAAGTTATGTTTTTTTAGAAGCCTCAACACCGTTAACAGCGAAACCTTAATACCAAATTTTTCGTAAATCATGTCGGCGATACTTTGTCTGGTGGGATAGTTCTTATCCTTGAGTTCTTCAATAATCTCTGACTCAACGCCCGCAAGTTTGGCTTTTCTTTAGCCGCGTTTTATTTCAAAGCTATTTTCCGTGTTCTAGGCGACGATACGTTTCTTAATTTTACACCTGGTCCGCTCACTAAGGCGGACCACCTTGGCTGCAGAAGCGAAGTGCAGGCCGCTAGACAACAAAAACACGCCTACAATATCACCAGTGTTGAACACATAGACATTTTTAAAATAGAAGAAATAATATCTATTAATTCTTGATTAACCTTACTATTATTCCTTGAATCGATATTACTAACGCCTTTACCAATGTTTTTGCTTGATAGGTTTTTGCTTAATTAGGTTTTTTATTGAGCTATATTCACCTCGTATCACTCGGAAGAAGGATTGAGGCTACTATTGCTTTAATTCTTTGGGGCGCGTTTTTGGCAGATGAACAGAACCATTTTGGAAATTGTTTCCAATTGGTGCCTAGCTTCTTCATATGCCTGTAGCGATTCAATATTAGGCCCAATAATCTAAAAGTCTTTGCGCAAAACTTCGAAAGCTTTGGATTTTCTGGTTACTGGTTTAATAGAAACTTTGAGGGGGTCATAAACACTGGCCTCCGAAAGTAAAAGGAATCAATTGTTCTGTTATAAAATAAACACTTTTAGTCGGATTGTCAAGTCCAAAACTAATATTTTTTTTACCAACCGAAATTTATTTAAGGCATAAGAAATTTAACTAAATTTACCACAGCAAACTGCTAATTATTAAGGGGAGGAGCAACAGAAAAATTACCCCCCTGAATAATTTTTCTTTTTTAATTACTGCGGCCTATAACAATACTTAGGTCCTCTTCACTCCAATCTTCAGAGGTTATTAATCATGGATTTTCTCGTGACTTTGAAACATCGACGCCTTTTTTCGATAATTTTATTTATCGTCGCGTCCTCTTTTTTCTTTTTAACTTCTTTTTCTCCCGCCCAGGCCCAAGGCCCAGCTAGGGGGGTACCCGATGCTGGAACCATTTTAAAGGAAACGGAAAGCGCTCGTCCCCAGGCCCCGCCACGCAGAAGTGATAGCGGGTTGGCCCCTGACGGCCAGATCCAATCCCCTATCACTGGCCAGGGCGGCTCGATGTTTGTCCGCGATTTTAAGATCGAAGGGGCCCAATATGTTAAAGAAGAAGAACTCCAAGCTGTTTTAGCTCCTTATAAAGGCCGCGAGTTAACTTACGATCAAATTATGGAAGCAGCTGACCAAATAACCGCCCTCTATCGCCAAAAGGGTTTTATGATGGCCAAGGCTTATATCCCGCCGCAAAAAGCCCAAGACGGGGTGATAACTTTTAGAATGGTGGTGGGTAAATTTGGCCAACTGACGCTAGATAACAAGTCTCTAGTTAGTGATAACTCTCTTCTTAAAACTATCAATAGCCGCCTTCAAAGCGGTGACCCTATTGAACGCTCAGTGCTCGAACGGACGGTTTTAATCATAGGCGATCTCCCCGGGGCCAATGTGCCCACCATTTATACCTCTACTGGTAAAGAACAGGAAACGGCTGATTTTCAGTTTAACGTCTCTCCTGCCAGACGTTTCGACGGCTATTTCGTAACCGATAACCAAGGCTCCTACTATACCGGTAAGTGGCGCTTTATGGGCGGGGTGGATCTTAATTCTCCCTTCGGGATAGGTGATAAACTATCCCTTTTCGGCTTAATTACCGATACTAGAGATCTGACGAACATAGGCTTAAGCTATTCCCTCCCCATAGGCCACGACGGGTTGCGTCTCAACGCTAGCTATTCTCGCGTTGATTACGATATAGGTAAAGAATTTAAAGAAGACCTCGTTAACGGCTGGGCCAACGCTTTTGCACTAAGCTTAACCTACCCAGTCATCCGCTCTTCTTCTAGCAATCTCTATCTTGAACTGAATTTAAATCATACTGATATGCTCCAACAAAGTGCTATTTGGGAATTTTACCAGAAAAGACGCATTACTTCTGGAACCCTTCAAGTTAGAAGAGAATCCTGGAGCGATCTTAAGGGCCACAACTTTTACTCCCAAATCCAGGTGGGAACAACCGTTGGAAAAGTCACTTATCCCAACCCGGAAGAAGCCCTCAAGAACAGTGCCAAAGGCTCATTCGGACGCTTTAATTTGGATTTGACGGGGCAGCTCTCTCTAACCGAAAATTTATCGCTTTATGGTTCGGCCATTTTTCAAAAGGCTTTAGGGGGACATCTTGACACTTCCGAAGCGCTCGACGTATCCAACGTGGGCGGGCATAAAATGTTTAGGGAAGTTGTTTCCGGCGATAATGGCTATGCGGGAACACTTGAGCTACGCTATCGCTTACCGAACGTGGGAAGCCTTAATCATAATCTAGGCCTATTTTTATACACGGCCGGCTGGTGTAACGAAGTCGATGTCGATTTGATAAACTCAGAAACCATGCATGGCGTTGGCCTTAACTATAACGCCCAACTTGGCCCCGGAATCTTAAATTTGCAGCTAACCAGAACCTTCGGCGATTACCCCGAAGATCTAATTCGCCAAGATAACTCTCGAATAGACGGTCGGACAGTATTTTTCGTAAGATTCATCTTAGTACCTTAAATTGCAAAACTATTCGGCGGTTGGCCCGTTTCCAATCCAACCACCCTTAAATCTTCGGCCGGTGGATATTTTGGTGCCTAGGGGGGAAACTTTGGTGCCAAAATCTTACCGGCCGAAGCCCTTTAGTATTTCTTTAACCTGGCTTTAATCGCTCGTAGGCTCTTTCTTGCTTAATTTTATATCAAAATTTAAAATTCGGGCTAAGGCCTTCTGGGCCGCAATTGAGGCTGGGCCCTAAGAGAGCCCTATTGGCCGCTGGTTAGCCTTTAAGAGTGAAGCCTTTTTTGTTAAAACTTTCTCCCTAAGAAGGCTTAATATGAATATTATATATAAAGTAGTTCTAAATAATGATGAGAAATTAATCTTAGAAGAGACAATAAATAAAACAACAGACAAACAACAACTAAACAAAAGGGCCCAAGCCCTCTGGCACTGTAATGCAGCGAATAAAAATGACCAAGAAATAGGCCAAATCTTAGGGCTTAACCCTAAAACTATCAGAGCGATTCGCACTCGCTTTGTCAAAAATGGGTTTACCCGCTGCCTAAACGGCCGACCCAGATCTGGTAAACCTCCAGTTATTAGCCACGAGGACAAGGCCCGCTTGATAGCCTTAGCCTGCCAAACCGTGCCCAGCGACGGCCGTCCTTGGTCTCTTAGACGTTTGAAAGAAAAATTCGCGACCGATAGAAATACCCACCTCTCTCACGAGACTATTAGGAAAATATTAAAAAAAGCCAAAATCGCCCGAAGAGTTAGGATTAAGAAAAAAGGTATATTCTAAAAGACCTTGACTGACTTTAAATGATAATACTCCTGTATAAATTTAATTTCTCCCCTGAGTAACCGTTCACCAAGTCTTTTTTTCCCCACGTTGCGGCTGGTAGCGACTTTTGAGTTGTAATTAAGTTTTAGCATACCCTTAAGTTCTTAACATTAGTTCTTTTAACGTTTCTACTTAGCTCTCTGCTCCAACCAT
>JAITQT010000481.1 GCA_031288745.1 Deltaproteobacteria bacterium | reverse complement strand
AGCTTAACATTAGTTCTTTTGAGGTTTCTACTTAGCTCTCTGTTCCAACCATATATTTTAACTTGGATTAATGTTAAAATTACTAAGCTCCTATAGGGGGCTACATTGTTGCGGTATGTTTCGTCCCTTTCAATAGGCTTGGCACCGCAACGTTCACATTTGTGAACTGACACCAGTAAGACTAAACGAAGGCCGAAATAGAGCCGCCTTTTAGCTAGAAGTCTAAAAATTTGCTATAATAGCCTTCTACTCATTCGACGTAACCGTTCACAAGGCCTAGTCAAAACCTTGTTTTCCACTTTCCACTCGACTGAAGATTAAGTCCTAGATATGGGCTAAAGGTTGACATTGCTCTAACAATTTGAAAAATCAATTAAAGCCAACCTTACTGCGGATATAATGGGCTGCTAAAATCTCAAAACTCGGCAGGCCTTATGGAAGGGCTGGTGAACGGTTACCATTCGATTTAATTTTAGCCCGGACCAAAAAAATATTTATTGACAAAATTTTCATCAGAGACCAAAATAAATAATATCTTGAGGACAAACGCCAACCAAGCCTAAGCTAGCCATGTCGGAAATTATTGATTTTCAGCCAAAGAAAAAAACCGCTGGTCGCCTTCTAGCCGTCCTCGCTGGCCGCGCACCGGGCGAGCCCAAACGCAACGTAGGTCAGGCCCAACTGGTTAAAAATTTTGGGCTTAGCGGAGATTGCGACAGCGGACCTAAAGGCCGTCAATTGGCTTTATTGAGCCAAGTCGATTGGCAAAAAAGTAAAGAAGTACATCCCGATTTGAGTTTTGGCGCTTTAGGGGAAAATCTTGTAGTTAGCCTTGAGTTAGCTCAACTACCCAAGGGCGCACGTTTACGCATATCCGACGCTTTAATAGAATTAACCGCCTATAAAGCGCCTCTCTACGAAGCCAAGGTAGTCTTAGCCGGCATTGTAACCGAAGGTGACCCTGTAGTTATAGAATAAAAACACTTAAATTTTTTAATAACAACTATTTTTATTTATTTTAGCCAACCTTATCTATTTAAACTAGAAAAATCGTCTCATTCGATTTAGTTCTCCACTATTTGTTGGAGAGAGAAAGGACCGTCCTTATGTCGATTAAGGAAGTACAAACCACCTGCGCTTACTGCGGTGCGGGCTGTCAGATCTTGTTTAAGGTCGACCCTGAGCGCAACCAAATTCTGGAGGCCGTGCCAGCTATGGGCCGGACCAACGAAGGGACCTTATGCCTCAAGGGCCATTACGGTTGGGATTATATTAACGATCCCCAAATCCTGACAAAAAGGCTTAAAAAACCAATGATCAGGCGAGGCGGTAAAGGAGCGCCGCTAGAAGAAGTTAGCTGGGATGAAGCTATTGATTACACCGCTACCAAGCTCAAAGAGATTAAGACCAAGCATGGACCGGACTCGATTATGTGCACCGGTTCGGCCAGAGGGGCAGGTAACGAAGCTAACTATGTCATGCAAAAATTCGCGAGGGCAGCGGTGGGGACCAACAATGTCGACCACTGCGCCCGGATATGACACGCCCCTTCAGTAGCGGGTCTACTGTATTCTTTAGGTTCAGGGGCAATGAGCAATGGCGTTCACGAAATCGAGGACGCTAAACTCTTATTTGTTTTCGGTTACAACGGGGCTGATTCTCATCCCATCGTGGCTAGGCGCATAGTCCGAGCCAAGCGCAAGGGGGCCCAAATTATCTGCGTCGATCCCAGGCGTATCGAAACGGCTAGAATTGCCGACCTCCACATCCAGCTTAGAAACGGCTCAAATTTAGCTTTAGTCAACTCTATAGCCCATGTGATTATAGAAGAGGGCCTCTGCGACGATAAATTTATAGCCGAGCATTCTTTAGGCTTCGATGAGTTTAAAGAACTTGCCGCCAAGTACACCCCGGAATCCGTTGCCGAGATAACCCAGGTCAGTCCTGAGGATATCCGCAGGGCCGCCCGAATGTACGCCACTTCCGGTCAGTCTATGATCCTCTACGGTATGGGCGTCTGCCAGTTCGCTCAAGCGGTTAATGTAGTTAAGGGGCTAGCTAATTTAGCCATCATGACTGGTAACTTCGGCCGTTGGGGCGTGGGCATTGGGCCGGTTCGCGGACAAAATAACGTCCAAGGTGCCTGCGACATGGGGGCCTTACCAAACTCTTATCCCGGCTACCAAAATGTCACCGTGCCGGAGATTCAGGCTAAATTTGAAAAGGCCTGGGGCGTTGCGTTATCTAATAAGGTTGGTATCCCCTTAACCCAAGTACCCCATTACGTTCTACACGAGTCGGAAGAAAAAAAGATCCGGGCCTATTATGTCTTCGGCGAAGACCCAGCCCAATCGGATCCCGACCTAGCTGAAGTTAGAGAGTCACTATCGAAAATTGAGCTAGTGATCCTCCAGGACATTTACATGAACCGGACCGGCCAATACGCCGATGTAATATTACCTTCGACTGGCTGGAACGAGCACGACGGCGTCTTTTCTTGTTGTGATAGAGGCTTTCAGCGTATCCGCAAGGTCATCGAGCCACCCGCCGACGCCGACGTTTTAACCGACTGGGAAATCATCAGCCGTATCTCCACGGCCATTGGCTATCCCATGAAGTACGATAACACCGAGCAAATCTGGAACGAAGTTATTGAGCTATGCCCTGGCTTTTATGGGGCCACCTATGAAAAACTGGACAAATATGTAAATATCCAGTGGCCGTGTCGCAGTAGAGACCTCTCCGATAAGGGTACTAGTTTCCTACACAAAGACGGGCATTTCGCTAATCCCGACGGAAAGGCCAAATTCTCCTCCATTGATTGGCAACCGCCCACGGAACTTGAAAACGACGAGTATCCCTTAATCCTCTCCACAGCGAGAGAAGTGGGCCATTACTCCGTTAGGACTATGAGCGGCAACTGCCGATTGCTGCGCAACCTTGAAGACGAACCGGGCTGGGTACAGATGAACCCCGAACTGTGCGATGAGTTAGGGGTCAAGCACGGAGAGCTGGTCAAGGTCCTTTCCAAGCGAGGTCACTGCGTCGCAAGGTGCCTACCTACTGACCGTGTAAAAAAGCAAGCGGTTTATATGACCTATCAGTGGTGGATAGGGGCCTGTAACGAACTGACCATCGCCTCTTTAGATCCCATTTCCAACACTCCGGAATATAAGTACTGCGCCTGTCGGGTGGAAAAGATCGCTGATCAGGCTTGGGCTGAAAAATACGTCCAAGACGAGTACCTCAATATCCGTCAGAGCATGGGTATCGAGCTTAAAAAAATTGGAGGTCGGGCCGCATGAATCACTATGTCCAAGGAGATCCGTTACTATGCATAGGCTGCCGGACTTGCACTATTGCCTGCGTGGTAGCCCACGAGGGTAAACGCATCTTTGAAATAGATCCAGACGGCTATGATTTTCATCCTCGTCTTAAAGTCATTAAGACCTGGAGCGTTAGCGTGCCCATCCAGTGCAAACATTGCGAAAACCCAGCTTGTAAAGCGGTCTGCCGCTCGGATGCTATTAGCACGATGGACGGCAAGGTTTTAATCGACCAAGCCAAATGCATTGGCTGTAAGTCCTGCGCCGAAGCTTGCCCATTCGGGGCCATTCGCATGGTCGCCTTGGGATTTGAGGTCAATCCCGACGGCTCCCGCCGTTCAGTAGCCCTCAAATGCGATCTCTGCGACGGTTTGGAGGGAGGGCCGGCTTGCAAGAGGGTCTGCCCGACCGAGGCCCTAAGATTAGTCGACGAAGATGGCTTAAGTCACAGCCTTACCCTTAAAAGGCAAAACACCCTAAAAGCCGCCTCCGCTCCCGAGCTATGCGGCCGACCTCAACCTTAAAATTGTAAACCCTAAACTATAAAAGCGGGAAAATTGCGGCTCGCACCGCTTTCTTCCCGCTTTTTTTAACCTCTCTTTTAATCAGAGATTATTTTTTTTGCGTTTTAACCCAAATTAGACAGTTAAAAACTATTTTATCACCAATATTCACCAATACTAAAGGTGAACTATTGTATCGTCAAATTTTGCGAGCGCGGAGTTTGATCGACTGACACTTCGACTGACACGCGCCCCAGAGGGCACACTGAAAAACGGCTCGTCAAGGTTACCTTAACGAGCCGTTAAAATTTTATCCTCTTAGAGCCAAAGGCCCCGCCAAATTATATAAAAAAAAGAGCCAACTAGAACCCAGGCTTCGAAAACTAAGATGGCTAAAGAGGCTAAAAAAATTGGCCAACGAAAAGCTTAGTGGTGGCCGTCTTTAGAATCGCCGCAATAAGCGGTGTGCAAAAGAATATGGCTTTCATGTCCTAAAGGCTTTTGGAGAAAAGATTCATAGAGTTTGATAACCGAGGGGTTTTCGTGAGATTTACGCAATGGTAGCTGCAAATCGTGATCGTAAGTCGATTTGGTGCGGGCTTTATAAGCGTCCTCGAAGTCTTTATCTACGATTAACTTGGGCTGCCCGCCTCCGGTAACACAACCTTCGGGACAGGTCATGACTTCCACAAAATGGAGGTCAAGCTGACCCGCCTTTAAAGACTCTAAAACCGGCTTAACGTTTTTAAGGCCAGTAACCACACCCACCTTTAAAGTTAAGTCGCCCACCGATATATTAGCAGTGCGAAAACCGTCGGTCCCTCTGACGGCGGTGATGTCTAAATTGGGGAGGGCTTGCCCGGTCAATAGCTCGTAACCGGTCCTAAGGGCCGCTTCCATAACCCCACCGGTCACGCCAAAGATTTCTCCGGCCCCGGTGTAATCGCCCATGGGTAAATCAAAAGTCTCGTCAGGAAGATTTAGAAAATCAATGCCCTTAAGTTTAATTAAATAGGCTAGTTCCCGAGTGGTTAGGACCACGTCCACATCGCGAGAGCCGCTATCGACCATTTCCGGCCGGCCGCTCTCAAACTGCTTAGCGGTACAGGGCATAATGGAAACAGAATAAATTTTTTTAGGATCAATATTTGCGTAGCGGGCACCGTAGGTCTTCTCCAAAACGCCTTGGATCTGTTGTGGGCTCTTGGTAGTCGAAAGATGCTTTCTTAACTCAGGATAGTTAAGCTCTAAATAGCGCACCCAAGCCGGACAACAGGAAGTGAACATAGGTAAGACGCCGTTATTTTTAACCCGCTCTATAAGCTCGCTTCCCTCTTCCATAATAGTTACATCGGCGGCAAAGTTTGTGTCGTATATCTTATCGAAACCTACGCGTCTTAAGGCCGCGGCCAATTTTCCCGCAGCCAGAGTACCCAAGGGGGCCCCAAATTCTTCGGCTATGGCCACGCGAACGGCCGGAGCGCTGGAAACCCAAGTCTCTAAATTGGGATCGGCCAAAGCGCGCAAAACCTCGTCGATATGACTGACGTTATAGGCCGCAAAGATTGGTTCAGTAACTGATTCTGGGAGATTGCGCAGTATTCTGACCTTATCTCGCGCCCCGAAACCGTGCTCGGCCGCCGAAGCGTAGGACTTACATTTTTGGACGCATTGACCGCAATTAACGCATTTATCAACATTAATTTTCTGTGGCTTATGAGGCAGCCCTTCTATGGCCAGATTTGGGCAAACCCGGGAACATTCCTGACAGCCGGTGCACAGCTCCTCGTCTATAGCGATTATGGTGGTCATTACAATGCTCTCCTTTCAGGGGTGCCGGCGTTAACTACGGCCAAAGCCTCGGCAGCCGCTATATTTTTCTTCTTACGATCTTCGTTAATGTCTGAAACCCTTAGGGCTTCGTTGGGACAGGCTCTGACGCAGGCCGGGCCGTCGACTTCCTCGAAACACAGATCGCATTTGGAGGCGGCCACTTTATCTTCGTTAGAACCTGACTGTTTGACGGGTTTACGCTTGTTATAATAGGGCAATAGAGTGACCGCGCCAAATGGGCAGGCTACTAAACAGTCCTTGCAGCCGATGCATTTATTTTCATCGACTATCACCTGATGCCCCAGACGAATAATGGCCGACTGCTTACAAACGGCCTTACAAGGGGAATTTTCACAATGTTTACATTGAACGGGCATGCTGGCTGTCTCTATCACCGTTACGTATAATTTAGGGGTAACAGGCGTGCCTATAGTACCTACAGTTTTCCCCACTTGGTTGCGTCCGACGTTATGGGCTTGAAAACAAGCCAATTCGCAAGCTCGACAACCGGTGCACTTAAGGGGTTCGGCAGCAACGAACAAACCAAAGTCATTGGCCATGATTTTACCTCAATAGCCCTCTGCGGGGCGGCGCTAAATCTTTGAACTTTTAAAGAGAATCAAAGAAAAAAAATAAAAATTATATATAATATTTAATGCATAAGTTAAATATTAATAAAAGAAAAAATATAAAATAATTTTTTTTATTTCAAAAAAGAAACTAACTTTTGGTAAGTAACTAACCTTCCTCTGACCGCTTTATCAGGTTGGGCCGAGCTACCTAAGGCCTTTTGGCCCAAAACTTTAACTACGGCTTAGGGAGTAATTATTTGAGCTAAACCTTAAGGTCAAAAAAGATTTGGTCATCTCAAAGTTTTCGAAAAAAAACCCGGGCTTATATAGCTCCTAGAGCGGAATGCTAAATTACCATAAGCCAAGGTCAGCCAAAAAAATAGTTTAATCTAGCCAAAGGCCAAAGGTTTTTTTAACCTTAAAGTTAAGTTTTTGGCTCTAAACGTAAATTGAGGCCAGTCCATGACTAAAAATTATGATTTTTTTTCATACTTATAATTTACTATGTCCGAGAGGATTTGTCAATAAAATTTAAGAGGCCAAATTTATATAAAATTTTAGTATATAAAAAAAAATTACCAACTTCCATTTCTATTTTTTTTTCTATCAGCCCTAGCCTTTTAGCCTGTCTAGGACTATCTTTCTCCGTCTAGGTTAAGTTTGATCGAAGCGCAAAAAGTCCCCTTTATCAGTCTTTAAATTTGTAACATGTCTTTATTACTAGTTAATTTGTTAGACTATTTTGCTTTTAAGAGGTTTTTGCGCTTCGATCAAGTTTGGCTTCTTCGCTTAAAAAGCCGTAAATTTTATTTGATCAAAACGCAAAAAACCTCTGAAAAACAAAATAATCTAAAAATTTAACTAGTAATAAGCCTATGTTATAAATTTAAAGATATATAAAGGGGATTTTTTCCACTTCGATCATTAATGAAGAACACTTTGTTACGAGTGACGCTCGTATAGGCCGGATCTTTTAACGATTTTTGAGCGTGATTTAGATTATTATCTGCGTAACCGTTCACCAAGTCTTTTTTTCCCCACGTTGCGGCTGGTAGCGACTTTCGAGTTGTAATTAAGTTTTAGCATACCCTTAAGTTCTTAACATTAGTTCTTTTAACATTTCTACTTAGCTCTCTGCTCCAACCAT
>JAITQT010000477.1 GCA_031288745.1 Deltaproteobacteria bacterium | reverse complement strand
CCATAAAAAACGGTATTGGGAACTTTTTTTTGCTCATGATTTGTATCATACGGAAGCTTATTTTAAAAAAAAATTAGATGAATGTCTAAAAAATTCCGTGTCATTACATTTACGCAGCGACGTTCCCGTAGGCGCTTATATCAGCGGAGGTCTAGACTCTAGTTTTATAGCGTCGTTGGCGGCTAAAGAACAACAGACGGGAGCAATGATTGGTTTCACCGGTAAGTTCTCCAAGCATGGACCGGAGTTTGACGAAAGTCTATACGCCAGGATTGTGGCTAAGGATGCAGGTTTTCTTCTATACGAAATAGATATTGACTTTAACGACTTTATAGAGACGCTTCCAAAGGTTATTTTCCATCTAGACTATCCGGTGGCGGGCCCTGGGTCTTTTTCTCAATATATGGTTTCTTCTTTAGCCGCCAAACATCGGAAAGTTGTCTTGGGTGGCCAGGGAGGAGACGAAATTTTTGGCGGGTACACCAGGTATTTAATTGCCTATTTTGAGCAATGCCTTAAAGGAGCCATTGACGGAACCCTTGATAACGGCAATTTTTTAGTGACTTACGAATCTATTATTCCTAACCTTGAGTCGCTTCGCCAATACAAGCCACTGCTTGGAGAATTTTGGTCCGATGGTCTTTTTGATTCTATGGATAAGCGATATTTTCGATTGATTAATAGAGCAAAAGATTTAAAAAATGAAATTCGCTGGGAAGCTTTGGGTGATTACTCAGCCTGGCCAGTCTTCGAACACATTTTTAATAGCTCCAAGGTGGGACCTACTTCTTATTTCGATTTAATGACCAATTTCGATTTCAATACACTTCTTCCTGCGTTACTTCAGGTGGAGGATCGTATGAGTATGGCCCATGGCTTAGAATCCCGCGTGCCTTTATTGGATCACCAGTTGGTGGAACTGGCTGCAACAATTCCAGCCAATATAAAATTCAGGACCGGAGAAATGAAACATATTTTTCGTGAGGTTACGCGTCCTTATCTTCCTGAATCCATTGTAAATCGCAAAGACAAAATGGGTTTCCCTACTCCTGTTGTTGACTGGATGAACCACGAGGCCAGTGATTTCGTTTATGACCTTTTATCCTCTGAACGAGCTAAGAGCCGAGACCTGATTGACAACCGAGCGGTGTTAGATAACTTTGGCAAAGAACATAACTTCGGCCGTACTGGCTGGGGACTGATTTGTTTAGAACTATGGCAATGCCAATTTCACGACAAGGCCAATGATTATCGCCGTTTACTAAAAAATTCTTCGATTAGTATGAGGGCTCGAGATTATTGTTTTTCAGAATCAGTTCCTGCCCGTAAATATTTATAATTCAGTAAAGAGGGAAAAATGAGTGAATACGTATAAGGCTCACATAACGTATTTTTAATACACCTTCACTCTCTAAATAAACTGTAATTCTTACGAAACCCACCTCTTCACGACGCCCCTTACGGGCAGGAGGTGATGCCAGAGGTGGCAAGATGATTAATAGTTACAATATGTTAGGGCTGACCAAAACCGACCAGACACTCCAGGTTTGATATTGGTTTTGTATTTTGGACAAACTATCCCTTTCGCCGCGCACCTTGGTGGAGTCGACTATTAGGCCTTCGGAGGGACATCGATGCGATTGAGCAGCCCGGGCCATTTAAACATGCTGACTTAGGATTACCTCCTATCTCTTTTTATGGCACCATTAGGTCAGCTCAAAATTAAGCTCGTGGTACTTCTTCAGCCGTCTCATCCACTTTGAGGCGTTTTTCTTGACCATCAATTCTTCGAGATTCACGTTAGGGTCTTTATATGGCTCTTTACGGGTGAGCATATGGTAGATAACATACAACATCTTGTTGCCTATAGCCACTATGGCCTTCTTGAATCCCAACCTAAGGTGGATGCTCTCCCACTTCTGCTTGAAATAGCAATTTTTCGTTTTCGCCGCCGCCCAGCTCGGCCAGCATAATCATGGCACCAATGCGCGACACTCCGGGGAGGGTCTCCAGGAGCATGATGTCCTGCTCGTGACCGATCATACAAATCCCGCTCGAGTTTATCATCAAGTTTAAGGAACCGCTCACAAAAGAAAACGTTGCGGTGCCAAGCCTATTGAAAGGAAAGACACGTACCGCAACAATGTAGCCCCCTATAGGAGCTTAGTAATTTTAACATTAAATCCAAGTTAAAATATTTGGTTGGAGCAGAGAGCTAAGTAGAAACCTCAAAAGAACTACTGTTAAGATCTTAAGGGTAGACTAAAACTCAATTACAACGCGTAAGTCGCTACCAGCCGCAACGTGGGGAAAAAAAGATTTGGTGAACGGTTACTTTATTGACAATAGCACAAGAATATCAATTTTGACAATAATTCATATTTCAATATAGCCAAAAAAATTATCTTGCTTTTTATCGTTATTTTATTTATTATAATTTTCGTCAGGATTGTTAACCCTTTTGGACAAAAACAAAAGCATAAAATTTTTATATTTCTTTAATATTCTCGTATTTTAGTAAAATTAATTATTCTTTATGCTGAGTAAATTTTCAGGCTGTGCCTTCCGTGACCTAGGCTGCCTTAGCCAGTTGAGGAGCCACCGTCTCAGCTTGGGGAGGAATCCGCTTGAAAGGAATGGTTTACTTTCGGTCCAACTTTTAAGTTCGCAAGTTGCTCTTAAACGGACAATAATTTATTCAATAACAGGCTAATTTGAAATTGTCAATGGTTTAATTGGGCTTGGAATTATTTATTTACAATCTGTTGATAAGCACAATAATATTATTAACCAGGCATAGTTAAAACTGTAGAAAGTATTAAGTCTCCTTATTTTTAGTTAGCCAGCCAGAGATTAACAGACGACTAAGTTGGCTTAACCGTCTTGCTAGCCTAGGCCACAGAATGCACAGCCTAAATTTTTTTAAATAATTTTTCTTCAGCCAATCGTTTTAAATCGAAGGCCGAGGACTTTTTTAAGTCCTCGGCCTTTTGTTTTTCTCTAGCTCTTTTGGCTTAAATTAAGCGCTAAACTTCATCACTTAACCGTGTCCGTTCACAAATGTGAACGTTTAAAGGAGCTTAGTAATTTTAACATTAATCAAAGTTAAAATATCATGGTTGGAGAACCGAGCTAAGTAGAAACCTCAAAAGAACTAATGTTGATCGAAGCGCAAAAACCTCTTAAAAGCAAAATAGTCTAACAAATTGACTAGTAATAAGGACATATTACAAATTCAAGGACTGAATAAAGGGGACTTTTTGCGCTTCGATCAATGTTAAGATCTTAAGGGTATGCTAAAACTTAATTACAACTCGAAAGTCGCTACCAGCCGCAACGTGAAAAAAAAAGACTTGGTGAACGATTACGCTTATTATAATTAAATAGTAGCATTAAAATAAAAATCGAGATTTAAAAATAAATCTAATTTTTAATCTGAACAAAAACCCCCAAAGATCATGTTTAATGAAGATTTTAGGCTAGTTTCTAAACTCTATATACAGCTCTAAAGCCAACGACAGCCAAACGCAATGGTAAAAAAGGTCTGGTGAACGGTTACAATTACCGAAAAAATAATAGGATTATTACGATATGGAACCGACTAAATCTCATCCTTGCTTTAGCTATCAGTGCCATCCCACCACTGGTCGCATTCACTTGCCAGTCAGCCCAAAGTGCAATATTGGCTGCCGTTTTTGCGGTCGAGGGATAAATAGCCACATGAGTATACCAGGAAACGCCTCGAGAGTTCTAAGCCCTGAGGAGGCCTTAGATTTATTGGAAAGAGCCTTGATTCTTTGCCCTGAACTTAAGGTCGCCGGCGTAGCTGGTCCTGGTGAACCTTTGGCCGGCCCAGAAGCTCTAGATACCTTAATCAAAGTTAAGCGCGCATACCCAGAGCTTATCACTTGCCTTTCAACCAATGGTTTAGCCTTAGCCGACTCTTTAACCCGTATCTTAGAGGCGGGTATTGAAACCTTAACCGTTACCGTCAACGCAGTTAAAGCTGAGATTTTAGCTCAAATAAACGCCGTCACCATTATTGACGGCCAAGCCCTAAAGGGCCTTCAAGGGGCCAAAGCCTTGCTTGAGGCCCAAGAAAGAGGGCTTAGGTTAGCCAAAGAAAAAAAAATTACTATCAAAGTCAATATGGTCTTAATCCCCGGCATCAACCAAAACCATGTTGACGAAGTAGCTCAAAAGGTCAAGGCTTGGGGGGCTAGCTTAATTAATATCATAGCCATGATTCCGGGAGGGGCCTTTAAAAACATAACCACGCTAAGCGATGAAGAATTAAATGAGGCTAGAGCTATTGCTGGTAAAAGCCTTAGACCGATACTTCATTGCGCTCGTTGCCGGGCCGACGCTTGCGGGATTCCGGGCGTAAGCGATTACGCCAAAGAACTCTATCAAAACCTACCTCAAACGGAGACCTTTTCTCATGGTTAATAAGTACGTAAAAAAACCTGATAAAGTAGCTATTGCCAGCACCGACGGCCAAAGAGTAGACGCCTGTTTTGGGAAAGTTAACGAATTTAGGATCTTTCGCGCTACTGCAAAAGGTTACCAATTAGAAGAGATCCGCCGAGGGCCCGAGATTTGCCACGAACGATCGCACGACCTTACGGCCCTAAACCAAACGGCCGACCTTCTCTCTGATTGTCAATTAGTCTTAGCCGGAAGAATAGGCCCGGCGGCTATGGACGCCCTCACGGCCAGAGGGGTGACCGCCTTGGCTTGTAGTTTGGGCTTAGAAGAGGCCCTAACAAAACTTTCTTCTTAAAGTATCAGTTCACAAATGTGAACGTTTAAGGGCCCGTTCACATTCGTGAACTGACACTATTTTTTTATTAGGCCAAAGCTAATCGGGTAGCTGGTTAGCCCCGCTGTCCTCCCACACCACCTAGGCGTGCCGTTCGGTAGTTCAATATTGATCGTAGCGCAAAAACCCCTCAGCCTCTAAGACGGCAGAATTTATTTTTTAATCCTTTAGGTAT
>JAITQT010000453.1 GCA_031288745.1 Deltaproteobacteria bacterium | reverse complement strand
TTTATTTTTTTTTTTTTTTTTATTTTTTTTTTTTTTATTGAGAGTGAGAGAGAGAGAGAGAGAGAGAGAGAGAGAGAGAGAGAGAGAGAGAGAGAGAGAGAGAGAGAGAGCAATAAATATGCCAGAGAAGATATATCAGCAATCATGGACTTAAAAATTTTATTCTCGCTGAAAAACATAGAAAAATCTCAAAATTAGTAGTATTTAGGTAAAAAAACAAATATATATCAATGAACGAGCTAAAAATTAACCCACTCAATAATAATCTCATCACAAGTCAAGTTGCCTCATTATTTCAGAAAAAAAATTTAATGTCAAGAAGAAAACAAAAAATAAACGAAGGCATGAAGCTAATACGATAGCTCTGTTTCGATAATTTTTTATACCCTTTCGCTCATGGATATAGCCAACTAACAGATGCCCCAAAAATTATTTCGGCCTAAGAAAACACTTATCCTGAGTCGCTATGAGCTGGTCGTTGATGACTTTGGTACTCTGATGTACCGTCCGGTCGGAGACGAGGGTCTCGCTACTGAGGTTAGGGAAGCTTGCCTCGATTTCCTGGCAAATTAAGAAGCCTTTAGCCAGCACACGGTGTTATTTGCTCTCTCGTTTCATAGACTTAAGTCTGCGGATGTCATTGTCGGCCCTATTGAGTCAGACGAATGGGAATAGACTTTATTGGATTGGGTTTGCTCAATGAAATGTGATCCAATATTTTCCCATATTTTAATAGTTTTCGCGCAGTAAAAGTGAACCCCCTGAAAGCTATGTAATTTAATAGGGTATTTAGAGCATTATAGAACCAAAAAGTGTCTCAAGGCGGGAAGCTGGCCTATGGTACCATAGACCAGGCGGAGGGAAGAGGGAGAAGGAAAGAGGTATGTTTTTATATCTTATCTATCATAATTTTTAAAGCAACATCAATAAATATTTAAATTATATATATTAAATATGGTTTTAGATAAATTATTTTGTGCGTTTTTTTTGAATTTTTGATAAATTTATTGTTGACAAAGAGAGGCTTTAAGGTAGAGTAAGCAGGTGTGGAGCTTCCTTTTTTCTATGCAGATTTTGGTCGTACTTAATCTTCGTATAATAAATGCTGATAGACAGCATTAACCACGTCCTGCTCCCAGAGCTTGCTTTTTAATGTTGTCATGAGAGTTGTTACAATTTGAATTGATTCAAAATTCCAGCTCATTCCAGGCAATTTTATTTTAGTCTCGTTTGTGCTGGAAGAATTTGTCCAAACATAGACGGTTAAATGTGGCCAATTAATGACGGAAAATTTGTCCACTGTCTAAACGATATTTATAATATTTTTTCCCTAAAAGTAAATCTTTTAGGCCTAGAGCAAGATTGTGGGCTCCTCAGGTAAATTTTATTTTTTTTGACCACGGGTGGTCTACTTTTTCGTGGTAAAACTGAACCAGAATGGTCTCCTTTTTACTGGTAATATCTAGCTGGACAATATTTTCCGTCTTTTTTTGGGGAATAGGCTTTATTGGATCGGTTTTCCGTCTTTTTTTGACAAAATAAACTGTCTATATCTGAACAAAATCGACCGCCCCAAACAGAGGACGTTTAACCTCGAGAGTTAGCGCTTCAAGGGCACACATAAAAAAGGGTGGATAAAGCGTTTAATCGCTCTAGCCACCAGTATTTTCACTCTTTAGAGAAATAGCCTTAAAAATTTAAAGAGGGGAGAGGTTAAATATCAAGTTCGCGTACGTTAAGAGCGTTTTCCTCAATAAACTCGCGCCTAGGCTCGACTTGATCGCCCATAAGGACGCTAAAAATATCGTCGGCGTCCATAAAATCTTCGATTTTAACCTTCAAAAAAGTTCGTTTTTCCGGGTCCATGGTCGTCTCCCACAGTTGGGGCGGGTTCATTTCACCAAGGCCTTTGTAGCGTTGCACTTTAAAGCCTTTTTGGCCGGCCGTCTCCATATCCTCCAAAAGCTCGGCTTCCGAGAGCAATTGATAGCGCCTATCCTTGTGGGTGACCAAGAAGGGAGGGTTAACAAAGGAGGCGATTTTATCTTTGATCTTAAAATATTTCTGGAAGAGTTCTCCGTTTTGAAAGTCTAGATTTAAGGTTAGCCTCTTGCGGTTATCGTGGCTAGCTTCCAATAAGAGCTTAAAACCTTTGGGGGCCAAAATTTCTTCTTCTGGGATTTCCTCTTCTAGGTTATCTTCTAAGATTGGCTTCGTGCTCTGCTGACCATCGTCTTGTAGGGTGTCATCGCTTACGTTTTGATCATTGTCAAGCGTAGGTTCCAGCTCCTCCTCCGGCGCTTTTTTCACAATTAGGGCTAGCGGAAAATCGGGGCCTTCTATGCTAAGCCCGTTTTGAGTGAGAGCCGCTGCTAAGCGTCTGGTCCAGTCTTCGTCGACAAAGCCCAAGGGGTCTTTTTTAAGCTCAGCGTAGATTATGGGCCAAAGTTTAGCCGGAAAGCCTCTTTTGGCGAAGCGGCTTTTAAAATCTCGCTCAGCGATAAGTTGATCGAGGAACTCTTGAAGGGTTTCTTTAGAGAGTTCATTATCCGAGCCCTCGCCCTTTAGAGTCCTGTCTTCGGCGTAGCGAGACATGGTAAAGGCCCTTAGGCCAGCCTCGTCTTTAATAAAGATCTCTTTTTGTCCGCTCTTTATCCCGTAGAGGGGAGGTTGGGCGATAAAAACGTGACCTCGTTCGATAAGCTCAGGCATCTGGCGGTAAAATAAGGTTAGTAATAAAGTTCTGATGTGAGCCCCGTCGACGTCAGCGTCAGTCATAATGACTACTTTGTGGTAGCGCAGTTTTTCTAAATCCGCTCCCGAAGAGCCTTTAGGGCCGATACCAGTGCCTAAGGCAGTGATAACGTTTCTAATCTCTTGGTTAGAGATGATGCGGTCAAAGCGCGAGCGCTCGACGTTTAAGATCTTACCCCTTAGAGGCAAGATAGCCTGAAATTTACGGTCTCGGCCTTGCTTGGCGCTACCTCCGGCTGAATTACCTTCCACTAAAAATAGTTCGCACAGGCTTGGATCTTTACTTTGACAGTCGGCTAGTTTCCCGCTAAGCGAGTTAGAGGAAAGAGAGCCTTTATTGCGCATGGTCTCTTTAGCCTTGCGGGCGGCCTCCCTGGCCCTAGCGGCGTCAACTACCTTGGCGATGATTTTTTTAGCCACCTGCGGGTTTTCTTCGAAAAAGGTGGTTAGCTTTTCGTAAACCATAGTGTCGACTAAGCCCTTAACTGAGGCGTTACCGAGCTTGGCCTTAGTTTGCCCCTCAAATTGGGGCTCGGGGACCCTAACGCTAATAATCGCAGCTAGCCCCTCGCGCACGTCATCGCCTTCAAGGTTTGAAACCTTTAGGTTTTTGGGAATATTAGACGAGGTCATATATTGGTTAACGGCTCTGGTTAAGGCTGTTTTAAAACCAGAAAGGTGAGAGCCTCCCTCAATTGTGTGGATATTATTACAAAACGAGAGGACCTGCTCGTTATAGCCGTCGTGGTACTGAAAGGCCGTCTCCACTTGGATGTTGTCGCTTTGGCCTTCAAAATAAACGGGTTTTTCGTGGATAGGGTTTTTTTGACGGTTTAAATGTTGAACAAACTCTATTAGGCCGCCTTTATATTGAAATTCCTTACTTTCCTGGGTACGCTCGTCTAGGATGTTGATATAAAGGCCCTTGTTGAGGAAGGCCAGTTCCCTTAAACGCTTAGAAAGTAGCTCAAAATCAAATTCGGTGGTCTCAAAAATTAAGGGATCGGGCTTAAAGTGGACCATGGTTCCAGTCCTTTCCACCGGTCCGACCTCGATTAGCTCGGTAACCGGTGCGCCCCTCTCATAGCGCTGGCGGTAGCGAATTTTGTTGCGCTTAACTTCCACCTCAAGCCACTCAGATAAGGCGTTAACCACTGAAACGCCCACACCGTGGAGTCCGCCAGAAACTTGATAAGTTTTTTTATCAAATTTACCACCCGCATGGAGCTTAGTCATAACCACTTGAAGACCAGAGACCTTTTCGGTGGGGTGCATATCGACCGGGATGCCGCGGCCGTTATCTTTCACTCTAACCGTACCGGCCGGGGTGATAACGACTTCGATACGGTTACAAAAGCCGGCCATGGCCTCGTCAATGGAGTTATCGACCACCTCGAAGACCAAGTGGTGTAAGCCTTGAATAGAAATAGAACCTATATACATGGAAGGGCGCATTCGCACCGCTTCCAGGCCCTCTAATATTTGTATGTTTTTGGCACCGTAGTCGGTTTGAGCGGCTATGGTTTCGTCCATGACTCCCCCTTATTAAAAGGCTAGGCCTCGGATATCTAATTTAAAGATATCCGAGGCTAACGATATTATATGGATAATTTAAATAATAAAATAAAAATTTAATTCAGTTTTGTTAAAAAAACAAAAGGCTAAATTTTAGGAGTTGACATCCATACTAATGATTAACCCTAAATAGCCTCGATCCTCTGGTCCCGTGACCAGCCAGGTGACTTTGTTTTCCTTAAAGCTGATGTGGATGTTTTCGCTTTTCATGGCCATTAAGACTTCTTGATAGAATTTGCAGTTAAAGCCTTTAATTAGTTCCGGGCCGCTATACTCTATGCCCACCGATTGTTCGGTTTCGCCTAATTCGGGGTTAGAGTAATTGATGGTCAGTAAATCTTTAGAAAAGAGAAATTTAGATTGCTTATATTTTTGAGCGGCCAGGGGGCTAATAATCTTTATGGTGTCAAGTAATGAGAGGCGATTAGCCACAATAGTATAGTCAAATTCTTGAGGGATTACTTTGGTGTAATCAGGAAAATCCCCGCTAGCTAAACGAATGATTAAGGCTGCGTTATCTGTTTTAGCCACCATATTAGCTGGTGTGGCTCCAATTTTAATCTTAGAATCAGTCGATTCAGCTAGCTTTTTAAGTTCCTCTAGGCCCTTTCTAGGGACAATGATGGGGGTTGGTAGATCTAAAGAATCTATCTCGCTACTTTCTATGGTAGCTACGTTAAGCCTCTGGCTATCTGATGAGACTAGCCTTAATACTTGAACGCCCGAGTTCGGTTCTTTTTCCTCTTTTAAAAATTCAATGCCCGAAAGGTTATAAGAGGTCTCTTCGGTCGAACAAGAAAAGATTGTCTTATCAATGGCGTCGATTAAGTCAGCCGAATAGATTTCGATTAAATTAACGTTTTCAAAGCTCGGTGGCGGCGGAAAATCATCGGGCGACTTACCGTAAAAGGTGGTGTGGCCCGAGCCGTGATAGAGCTCTAAGGAAAGGTTAGCCGTTTGTTTTAAAATTAGCTCGTCAGCCTTAATCGACCTAATGACTTCCACGAAGGTCTTAGCGTAAACCGTCATTTGGCCAGCTTCGATCACTTGGGCCGGATAAGCACCCACGAAGGTGACTTCAAGGTCGGTAGCCGTGATAATCAATTGGTCGTCTTTAGCGTTAAGCAAAAGGTTGGTTAAAATAGGCATGACAGTGCGCTTTTCAGCTACCGTGGCTAATTGATTAATATTTTTAAACAAAAAATCTTTAACGATTTTAACATGTAACATGGTCTTATCTCCGAGGCGTAGGCCAAGAGATTAAACTCAGCCGCGCTTTATCTAGCTAGTTATGAAGGTAATACTACAATATTTTGTACTTAAAGGCAAGAGCGAGGGCTATTTTTTTTGAGCTAAAATGGTCAAGGGTGCAATCTGTAAGATAGTTTAGCGATATAGAATAAAATAGAATAATATAGTGGTAATTTAGAATTAAAAAAAGCAATAAATTTCGATGTAAGTAACCGTTGATCGAAGCGCAAAAACTTCTTAAAATCAAAATAGTCTAAAAAATTAAATAGTAAGAAGAGTCTGTTACAAATTTAAGGACTGATAAACGTGACTTTTTACGCTTCGATCATGGTTAAAATATCCTTAGTTGGTCTCCCGTTGTCAGCACAAGATACTTCAGCAATTTTTTTGGCAGGTATATGGGGTAAAATGTTATCCCTGAAAGATTTTACCCATCCACGTATCATCCTATTATATAATTTTACACACTTAGAGTTATTGAAAGAATATGCCTTAGGAAATGAATTCTCTGAATTTAA
>JAITQT010000424.1 GCA_031288745.1 Deltaproteobacteria bacterium | reverse complement strand
GTTTAAGCCAAGAGGGAGTTGAAGGGGGGGTTTTTTTAACTAAGATATGGGCCATGAGGCGCTTAGGAGAGATTATAAACCGACTCGATCTCTCTGAAGACGGGACCTTTAATGACTATCAGGTTAGAGAATTAGTTCAAATATCCAAACGCTACGGAATCTTGACCCCGTACACGACCTTTTTGACCCTCGTTAGTCAGAGCTTAGATAACGAAGACGAGCTGGTGGAAAAGACCAAACAAAATCTCCAAAACCTTAAAAAGATAGTTGGTCAAGAGGCTAATTGGCAGCGCCAGTATAAGCGCACTCTAGCTGCAGCAGCGGCCTTAGAGCCAACGGGCCCTTCTGGCTTAAGCTCTCAAGACGATTTAAAACAACTAGCTAAGTTAGATTTAAATGTAAGTAACCTAGAAGAGTTAAAGGTTCCCATTGATTTGGCTGATAAGACCTTTTTTTATAAAAATGGCTACCTAATTGATAGCTCTCTTTCACCCTCTCAAATTACTAACCCGGTTAAAGCGCCCTTATTTAGCGAAGAATATTTTAAGCTAGGTCTTAAGCTCGAAGGCTTAAGGACCAGCTGGCTAGCCCAAAAAGAGCCGATTATTTTTAAATTTAACGGTCAGGCCTACCTTATCGAAAAATAATGGCTAAAAAAATCTTTGGCTCACTTAGACTGGTTATTGTTTATGAGAAAAAAAGATATTAGATATCCTCCTTTTATATTTGTCGGCTCTTTATTGGTCTTAATGGGCTTAGTGGTTGCGGGTGATTGTTCAATAGAAGCTCAAACGGACCGCTCCCTATTATTGGCGGCCAGGCCCAACCCTTATAACCGCGGTAATTGTTATCAGTGGAAAAATTGCCTAGGAGAGAGCCTTGGCAACATGCTGGTGGAGACCCCGGAGTTTTGCGGGCCTTTGGGGGGAAAGAGTTGGAAGAGCGAAGAAGGGGAGTGCGTTAATCTCTTGGAGACCCCTTGGGGCATTGCCCCCGAGCCTGCGGGCTAGAGAAAGGGCTTTTTTAGGCTCAAATTTAAAAATATTTATCTTTAAGTGGTGTCCGTTCACAAATGTGAACGTTTAAGGGTCCGTTCACAAGAGAGAACGCTGCGGTGCCAAGCCTATTGAAAGGGACGACCCATACCGCAACAATAGTAGCCCCCTATAGGAGCTAAGTAATTTTAACATTAATCTAAGTTAAAATATATGGGTGGAGCAGAGAGCTAAGTAGAAACCTCAAAAGAATTAATGTTAAGCTCTTAAGGGTTTGCTAAAACTTAATTACAACTCGAAAGTCGCTACTAGCCGTAACGTAGGGAAAAAAAGACTTGGTGAACGGTTAAGTGAAATAAGATTTAGCCCCCTAACCGTAAAATTAAGGGGCCTTTGATGGAGGCCTGGTAAGAGGCGCTAACCTAAGCGGTGAAACATCCGCTTTAGGTTTGGTAGAGGGATTTAAAAGTAAGAGGGCCCGTTATGAGGTGTAAGGCAAAACAGCTGGCGGGAAACCATCGGCCCGACGGCCCTAAATTATTTTAAGCAGATATGAGTGGTCAAGCTAGCCTTATTGGGAAGCCCTGATTATAGGAGGCGGCGAAAGATTTAGAGGCAAAGTTTCGCTTGACTCTGCGCCTACTACTCTAATTATGGCCTCGTTATCAGGCCATAAAACTTCTAAAGTGGCTGAATCGAGCCCAGGAGCGTTACAGACGCCTTCGGCCATAAATCCTTTACTAGTCCTAGTGGACCAAATTTTTACGGCGGAAATCTCCTCGCAGGAGTAAGGGGCTAAGAGGGTCAGATAAAACTTAACTAAGCGGGACTCATGCCCTCTATAGGTAATAAACTTAGAGACCTGGCTATTTTTGGTTATATCTAAAAAGATGGTCCTTAAATCTTCAGAGCGCTGGAGTAGATCGTAACCTCTAAAACCTTGTAGGGTTTGGACGGAGCGATGGTTTATTTTAGGGGCCGAGTAGGCTTTAGAAAAGATAAAGCCTAGCCCTAAAATAATGGAGGCCACCGCTAAAATGGCCACGGCTAGTGCGGTCGATTGGCCCGAGCTATAAGGGGAGTGAACGGGTAGAGAATCTAAGGGGTTAATTATGTTGTGATCATAGGCCAGCTCGTAGGGACTAGTTTCGAGATAGCTTATAGGCTGTTGGTAGAAATTATAGATGCTTCGGTCGGTTTTAGTCGCTTTGCGATTAGCAATATTATTAACTCTATTTTGGTTATTATTTTCCCGATACTTGGGGGCTAATTTCATAAAATCGTAATTGAGTTTTTGGAAGCGTTCGCCGCACTTAGGGCATCTGAGCCAAATGCGGCCGCTTAATTGGGCCGTAGACTGGGCCACTTTAAGTAAAGTTAAACAATTAGGACATTTGATGGTCATTAATAATCCTTAATGGTCTTTTGTTAGTAACCGCCTGCCTAGGTCTTTAGAGGGAGATTTTTAATTTTTAGGTAAAAATTTTTCACTTTTAAAAATGGCGTAAAATAAGGCTTTTATCGATATCAGAGGCCGAAAAGCCATATTTTCTATAAGTAAAATAACCATATAAAATTATTTTGTCAAGTATTTTACGGATAAATAATTTTTTTTACTCAACTAAATTGTGAATAGCTTATCGTTAAACGGTTTTACGGGACAAGAACAAGACCTTTTGAAAATATTTCCAGCCCTTTGCTCGCTATTATTTTTGGCTAAGTTTTTTAAAATGTAACCGTTCACCAAGTTTTTTTTTCCCCCACGTTGCGGCTGGTAGCGACTTTCGAGTTGTAATTAAGTTTTAGCATACCCTTAAGTTCTTAACATTAGTTCTTTTAACGTTTCTACTTAGCTCTCTGCTCCAACCATATATTTT
>JAITQT010000412.1 GCA_031288745.1 Deltaproteobacteria bacterium | reverse complement strand
CTTCTAGGGGCTGAAGACTCGTTAGCATCACTAGAGTAAACCGGAGCTGGCCCGGTGGCCCCAGAACCCTGTGGGAGCTCAAGTGGTCTTCCGGGGGCGGAAAACTCATCTACTTGTCTTAGGTAAGTTGGCGCTGATTGGTTGGCCCCATAACTTTCTGCTGGCTCAAGAGGCCTTCCTGGGGCTAAAAATTCGTCTACCTCAGTTGGGTAAGGGGAGCTATTGGGAGGAGGAGCGCCGGGCGAGCCGCCAGAGGCGGCAATGGGGCGATTAGACGGGCTTTGAGCCGCCAGACCTGGTTGTTGGGGGCGAGAGGGTGGCCGATTATCATTTTTAGGCTCGTTATAGGCCGAAGGCTGATGATCGTTAAATTCCTCCATGGTTAGATCGGAGCGGAGAAAATCTTCCTCAGGAACTATTTGCTGGGTTAATTCCGAATAGCCCGTGCCCACAGCCCCGTTTTTGTAACAAATGCCAAAGGCCCCTCCGGGCGTTAGCTGGGCTTGCGGGGGCACGGTAAAATCAATGATGGGTTTATCTTTTAAAGCATCTTGCATGTAATAAAGAAAAACCGGACCAGCCGCTCGACCACCCACTTCCCCCACCGCTCTTGGTCTGGGAGTGTCGGTGCCCATCCAGACGGCAGTTACAAGTTCCGGGGTAAAGCCCACGAACCAGGCGTCGGAAGCATCGTTTGTGGTGCCGGTCTTTCCGCCTACCGGTCGATTTAATGGTTTAACCGAGCGACCAGTGCCTTGTTCGACCACCCCTCTGAGCATAAAAGTTAGTTCGCAGGCCGTGCCAGGGTCGAGCGCTTGATAGAAGACCGGTTCAAAGTTAGCCACCACTCGGCCGTAACGATCTTCTATGCGGTCGATGTAGCGAGGCTCGACCCTTAGGCCGTTATTGGGAAAAGAAGAGTAGGCGGTGAGCATTTCAGGCATAGTTAAACCCTGAGCCCCCAAGGCCACGGGCGGCACGTGGGGGAGAGGAGTTTGGATCCCCATAGACTTAGCCGTCTGATCGAGAGCCTCAAAACCAATGCGGTCTAATATTTTTATGGAAATAAGATTTCTTGAGGCCACTAAGGCGCTATAGAGGGTCATGGGCCCGTTAAATTTTTGATCTGAATTTAAAGGTTTCCAGCGCAGGCCGCTACCAGGATCGTCTATGACCACGGGGCCGTCTATCATAACTGAGCCTGGGGTAAAACCGTTATCCATGGCGGAGGCGTATATTATCGGCTTAAAAGAAGAGCCTGGCTGCCTTTGACTTTGTATGGCTCTATTAAATTGGCTCTCAGAAAAGTCACGGCCCCCGACCATGGCCTTGACCCCGCCGTCTTTAAGATCCATGCTAATAAGAGCGGCCTGAAGTTCGGTTCTCTGCTCTAAAATCATTGGCCTTAGGTTACTATCTAACTCGGCTAAGGTCTTGGCCTGTAAACGAGTAGGCGAGGGCTTTTCTTGATTTTGGGTGGGGCTCTCTTTTTGGCCGTCTTTTTTCTCTAGCTTAGGGGAATTGTCTAGCCGGCACCAAATGACGTCGCCATGCTTAAGCTGCTTAGATATAGGGCCTTTGGCTAAGATCCATTCTAGGTTTTTTTTGCTTATTTGGCCCTCTATAGCCCCCACGGCTACGAGTAAGCTAGATTTTTCGGGATAGACTTCTAAGATGACGGCTTGGTAAAGCTTATGAGGGAGCATAGTTCCTTGGTAGAGCTGTTTGTCTATCTTATCCCTAAATTTATCAATCTCCGCTTCCATTAAACTTAAAACCGGGCCTCTAAAGCCGCGGCGGCGGGCGTATTCCCACAAACCTCGGGCCACGGCTGCGTCGGCCGCTTTTTGGGCCTCTAAATCGACTGTGGTGTAGATTTTCCAGCCGTCGTTATAGAGGCTCTCTTCGCCAAGAGTTTCAGCTAAGAGCCGCCGAACGTGCTCGGTAAAATACGGGGCCTCGGTTATATTAGGGTTGGGCCTATCGCCAACGATATTTAAAATTTCATCGGTCGCTGCTTGGGCTTGTTCTTTGGTGATAAAACCCACAATGGCCATGCGCGATAGGGCGTAGCGCTGGCGTTCTTTAGCCTCTTGGGGGTAGCGAAGTGGGTTTTTGCCTTCAGGCGATTGGGTGATGCCGGCTAACATAGCCGACTCGGCTAGGTCTAGCTGTTCGACATTTTTATCAAAATAAGTCTGAGCGGCCGCCTCCACCCCGTAGGCCCCCTGGCCTAAATAGATTTGATTTAGGTAAATTTCAAATATTTGATCTTTATTTAGGACCGATTCAACTCTAAAAGATAAAATAATTTCTTTTATTTTTCTAGAGATTTTTCTTTCGTTAGATAGAAAAAAAGAGCGGACCATTTGTTGGGTAATGGTGGAGGCCCCTTGGAGGCGGTCGTCGACGATGGTGTTGTAAGCCGCCCTAACTATGGCCATGGGATTGACGCCCTTGTGCTGGTAAAAGGGGGCGTCCTCGGTGGCGAGGAAGGCCTGCCTTAAAATAGGTGGGATTTCGTTTAAGCGCTTAACTAGCCTTCTTTGGTGGCTATATTCGCCGATCACACGGCCGTCGGAGCTGTAAAAATAGGTTACGGTTTTTGGGGCGTAGTTTTTAAGGTTATCGACGCTAGGGAGATCTTGAGAGAAAAAGGCGTAACAAAGAAAGATTATCGTTAGACCAAAGATGGTTAGACCTACGCCAAACCAAAATAGGCTCATAAACAATCGAAAAAATAGGCCGCGACTTTTCGGATCTTTGGTCTTGGGTATTTTGGCCGAGCCCCTCTTTTTAACCTCCTCGCTTTTAGATAGCTTTGGGGTTGATTTGGATAAGCGCTTGGGGAGCGCTTGTCTTTGTTCTAAAGTTAGCTTTTGGCCGTTAGCCTCGCTAACTAAGGGGCGCTCGTCAATGAGTCCTAAATCTGGTTGGTCAGAGGGATTGTCTTTATATTTTGTCAAAAAAAATCCTTTTTAATTAAGGCCCTATCATTAGTGGAACGCGGCCTAAGAAGTCTATCTAAGGCTACCTATTGGCCTTATGGGCCTATCGGCTAAACTATTTTTATTATATAACCCTTGGGCTTGATTTTATAGAAAAAAATTTTAGGAGGTGCATTCTGTGACCTAGGCTGCCTTAGCCAGTTGAGGAGCCACCGTCTCAGCTCGGGGAGGAATCAGCTTGAAAGGAATGGTTTTACTTTCGGTCCAGCCTTTAAGTTCGCCAGTTGCTCTTAAACACGTCACGATATCGTTAAGCGGGTACTACCCTCAAAGCTCCAGCTCGGGCCATTGTTCTTTTGACGTGAGGCGACTATCACATCATTAGCCTTTTCGACCTTATTACTTGAATTTCGCAAACCAAGATTTTTTTCGTAAAGCATAAACAGGAATATAGTTACGAACCCGTTCTAAATATTTAATCATCTCGTCGAGTCTTTCAGCGTTCTTTACTTTTGATTTGTCAACGTTTTTCAACGCGTTAATTGCTTGTTAACATTACCGAACCAAAGCATGGGGAAGATTAACCAGAGAAATTCGTTACGAATTTCT
>JAITQT010000380.1 GCA_031288745.1 Deltaproteobacteria bacterium | reverse complement strand
TTTTTCCAGCACAAAGACCATTATCATCAATCCATTTCTTTACTTATGTTTGAGACAACCGATTTTGTCGAGAAATAGAGGGTTTATTTTGTCTAAAAAAGACTGAAAACCGATCCAATAAAGCTTATTTTCAAAAAAAGACGAAAAATATTGTCCAGCTGGCTATTAGCCGTAAAAAGGAGACCATTCTGGCCTTAGTTTTATCACGAAAAAATAGGCCACCAGTGGTTAAAAACAATAAAAATTAGCTGATAGGTCCACAATCTGGCTCTGAGCCTAAAAGATTTATTTTTAGGGTAAAAATAACCTAAATATGGTTTAGAGAGTAGACAAGTTTTCCGTCATATTCTGGTCACCTTTAACCGTCTCTGTTTGGACAAATTATTCCAGCCCAAACAATATAGGTAGGCTCGCCCTAACGAAAAAGGGTTCTTCCGCGTACAGACTACTCTTTCGCTTAGAGTTTTTCTCCACCCTATCTTTGGGCATTAACGTTACCCCTGGTAACAGGGGGGACTTCTTACTTTTTAGGTAGACTTTCACTTCACTAACGGGGTACCTTGACCGGCATACTTAGTAAAAATTACAAATTATCGCCTTAAATAATATTATTTTTTTACTTCCGAGCTAAGCCTTGTTTTCCTCGGCCGGAGAGGCTGGGTTCTCCAAAGGGGGGTTGGCTTTGGCTAAGGGGCGATTTTTGGTTTTTAGATGCTTAAGGTATTCTAAAACCATAGGCATGACAGATAGGACCACAATAGCCAGGATAACTAGGGTAAAATTTTTCCTAACCATAGGTAGGGAACCGAAAAAATAACCAGCTGAGATAAAAATAAGGCTCCAGGAAAAACCACCCACAAGGTTAAAGAGCATGAAACGGGGATATTTCATTTGACCCACCCCGGCTACAAAGGGGGCAAAGGTCCTGACGATGGGGACGAATCTAGCCAAAATAATAGTCGAAACCCCGTGACGGTCGTAAAAAGCGCGGGTTTTATCAAGGTATTTTTTCTTTAAAAACCGGCCGTCCTTGTTTAAGACCTTGGGGCCTATCTTACGACCTATCCAGTAGTTGAAGGTGTCACCTAGGAAAGCCGCCGTTACAATGACTATAAAAAGAAGCCAAGGGGAGAGGGGAGAGCCGATTCTGGAAGATAAGGCTCCGGCGGCGAATAAAAGAGAATCTCCTGGGAGAAAAGGACAGATTACTACCCCTGTTTCCCAAAAGACAATAGTGAAGAGCACAAAATAGGTCAGCCAACCGTAGTGGTCTACTATTTGATCGAGATGGACGTCGATGTGCAAGATAAAATCAAACAGAGTAAAAATAGGAGTAAAAAGAAAGTCTAATATTTCCATAGATGGATAAACCTTTAATGATAATTTAATAGAAAATATAATAATAATATATAATACTAAATACAAGACAAAAAAACAGTTCTTTTTGTCTATATAGGTTTTTTAGTTTAAGAGCCTAAAAATAAACTTTAAGTTTAAGACTTAGGCCAGGGCCTAAAAAGTTTTGTTAACTGCCTCTTAAATTCTTTAGTTCTTAGCTTAAAAGGGCAGTTAAGTCGATTAGGCTAGGACGCTTACTTACCAATAGGCCTAAAACCGGAATCAAGGTTAAAAGCATCGTAACCGTTCACCAAATCTTTTTTCTCCACGTTGCGGCTGGTAGCGACTTTAGAGTTGTAATTGAGTTTTAGCCTACCCTTAAGATCATAACAGTAGTTCTTTTTAGGTTTCTACTTAGCTCTCTGCTCCAACCATATATATTAACTTGGATTAATGTTAAAATTACTAAGCTCCGATAGGGGGCTACATTGTTGCGGTACGTGTCTTTCCTTTCAATAGGCTTGGCACCGCAACGTTCTCTTTTGAGAACGGGCCCTTAAACGTTCACATTGGTGAACGGACACAAAGCATCGCCTAAAAATTATAGAAAAATAAGGCCAAAGGTTCAAAAAAAGAACCTTAAGGGGGTTAAAGTCTTTTAGAAAAGCATCTACTAAATTTTAATAGCCCATTTAAGCGTCTGTTAGCTTTTACCGGCCGAATAGCGGTCAAATGCGCCGAGGTAGGGGAAGGAGAAAAAGAAGGCCCCTCGCCCTAAAATTTAGCTCTTCTTAGGATAATCTCTCGAACGAAATCTTTTCTAATCTTGTTTAGAACAATCGATTTGGTTGAGATTTAGAAAGATTATTTGGCTAAAAAAGACGGAAAACCGGTCCAAGAAAGCTTATTTCCAAAAAAAAGACGGAAAATATTGTCCAGCTGAATATTACCAGTAAAAAGGAGACCCTTCTGGTTAAGTTTTACCATCAAAAAGTAGCTCACCCGTGGTCAAAAAAAATAAAAATTACCTGAGGGGACCTTAATCTTGCTCTGGGTCTAAAAGATTTACTTTTAGGAAAAAAATAACTTAAATATCATTTAGATAGTAGACAAGTTTTCCGTCATGGCTTGGCCACCTTTAACCGTCTCTGTTTCAACAAATTCTTCCAGCCCAAACCCTAATCTGCGCCTAAGGCTCTCTAAGACATTGATAAATCCTATTTAGACTTCTAAAAGGCGTAACCGTTCACCAAGTCTTTTTTTCCCCACGTTGTGGCTGGTAGCGACTTTCGAGTTGTAATTAAGTTTTAGCTTACCCTTAAGTTATTAACATTAGTTCTTTTAACGTTTCTAATTAGCTCTCTGCTCCAACCATATATTTTAACTTTGATCAAAGCGCCAAAACTTCTTAAAAGCACAATAGTCTAAAAAATTAACTAGTGATAAGACTATGTTACAAATTTAAAGACTGATAAAGGGGACTTTTTGCGCTTCGATCAACTTTGATTAATGTTAAAATTACTAAGCTCCTATAGGGGGCTACATTGCTGTGGTATGTGTCGTCCCTTACAATAGGCTTGGCACCGCAGCGTTCTCTCTTGTGAACGGGCCCTTAAACGTTCACATTTTTGAACGGACCCCAATAGGTAAGTTAAAGCTAAAAAATTAACCCTAAGAGAGCTTGAGGGATAGGTGATAGCCGTCAATTTATTCTAAGAGTTAGGTTCAATAAAACCTTAAGAAAAGTCAAGATAGATAGGGATTGAGTGAATTGATGTAACTATTGAGGGGGTAAAATTTGTATCGAACCTCAAACTCATTATTTTTTAGACTAATTGAGCGTATTGTAAGCTCTTTCAGAATCTAGCTTAAAATTCCAAGAACTAGCGAGGAATGCGCCTTCTAGAGATTATTTAAGTTAATAGGGGAGGGCCGCTGGCCGTAAGCGTCATTATGTCTTTTGGGTAAGGGAGCGACTTATATTCGTAACCGCTGGCCTTTTTAACCTTGCGGCCATATTTACTAGGTTCTTTAGAAATTTCAAGGCTCTTAGGCTTAATCTCAAAATAACTTCTTAAGGAGAAGATTACCTAAGCTCCTGTGACTCTTATAGGTATCTTTGGCTTATCTACCTTATAATTTATCTATGTAAAATAACAATAAAATTAGAACGGATAGATTTGGCCTCATCAGGCCTATCTATTTGATCTGGTGACAAAATACCCTCGTGGTGTGTTCACTAAGGCACTCCTAAACGACTTACCGGTTAAATTTTCTTGAGTATGTAAGGATTTTGAGGAGGTTTTAGTTGAGTTCGATAGTGAAATTGACCAGGTCCATCTTCTGGTTTTTTATCGGCCAAGAGTAGCGGCCTCTTGTTTAGTTAAGAGCCTCAATGGAGTTTAAAGATAAGGCTTAATTGCTGCGAAAAACCCCTACAGTTTTATCAAACTCAGGGCTGACCCTCCCTTGTCATCAAGATATTGCACGGGAAGCTAAAGTGGAGCGCCGAGTTTAATTTTAAAGAGTCTAAAGTTACTCTAGCGGAGAGGTTTTTGGTTAGTCTTTAGACTAAAATGGGCCTCTATTTTTTAGGTCAATTATCCCTAGCTCTGGCCCTCTTCCATGGCTCTATTTGGGAATTTATTGGGAGCGGCCTAAAAAGCGCCTCTTAAATAAAAAGAGGGCTAAACCAAAGAGGCTGAAATTAGGAAAGCGCTTTAAACTATTAGACTAATATTTCCGGGCAAACTAACCGCAGATCTTCAATACTAACCGCTCCGTCTCTAACAATAAGGGGTTGGTCGCCACTAGTATCAATTATGGTTGAATAGTCTCTACCCCCGGTGGGTCCAAAATCTATAATCAAGTCTATTAAGCCCCCAAAGTAGGCTAGCGTTTCCTCGGCCGTAGACGATGGCCATTGACCATGGGGGTTGGCACTGGTTCCAGTAACGGCTCTATCAACTAGCCTTATGAGCTTGCGGACCAGCTCTAAGCCCTCCATTCTAAGAGCCACTGTCTTGGTTTTACCTCCTAATAAAGAAGGGTGGAGACCATTGTGGGCAGTAAAGAGTAAAGTAAGTAAACCGGGCCAGAAACTCTCCATCAAAAGCTTAGCAGCGGGTTTAATTTCGCTAGCGTAGCTAACGACCCTTTCCGGTCTATCTAACAGTAAAAGAAAGGCCTGGGACTGGTCTCGGCCAGATTTAAGAGCCCATAGACGCTCTAGAGCCATAGGTTTATCAGCTAAGGCCATCAGGGCGTAAAAAGATTGGGTAGGACCGGCGATTATCCCGCCGGCTAAAAGAACTTCAGCAGCCAACCCCAAGGCCTTAAAGCTAACTTGATTAGGCTTAATTTTAAGGACATCGGTCAAAAGACACCGGGGTATATCTCGCTTTAATTTAGCCGTCCTTTAGAGCCAGCTAATAGTTAAGACGGACCTGTCAAAGGGGCGTTTAGTTGACATCCTGCCCTCCCTAAACGAAGGGAATGGCTACTGAATTGAAGCGGAAGGTCTTCAAGTCTCTTTGAAGGGTTGTTACTTCCTCGGCTGGCTTTATGGGCCGTGTCATCCAGAGGCCTTTAGCCCGACCGATCTGGCCGTGAAAATATTTAAAGTGTAGCTTAAAACGCCTTATATCTACGAGCTAAAGGATGGAGTTTTACGGCGCTTTTGATAAAAAAGAGCGAACCCATCAAGATTGAGATCGTTTAGCTTTCTAGCCAAGATTATAGGTGTCGGTTCACAAATGTGAACTTAAGGGCCCATTCACAAATGAGAACGTTGCGGGGCCAAGCCTATTGAAAGGGACGACACATACCGCAACAATGTAGCCCCCTATAGGAGCTTAGTAATTTTAACATTAATCCAAGTTAAAATATATGGTTGGAGCAGAGAGCTAAGTAGAAA
>JAITQT010000369.1 GCA_031288745.1 Deltaproteobacteria bacterium | reverse complement strand
ACTTTCGAGTTGTAATTAAGTTTTAGCATACCCTTAAGTTCTTAACATTAGTTCTTTTAACGTTTCTACTTAGCTCTCTAATCCAACCATATATTTTAACTTTGATTAATGTTAAAATTTCTAAGCTCCTATAGGGGGCTACATTGCTGCGGGAGTTGTCGTCCCTTTCAATAGGCTTGGCCCTGCAGCGTTCTCTCTTGTGAACGGGCCCTTAAACGTTCACATTTGTGAACGTACACTCTTTAGTCTAAAATTGAGAGTCAATTTGTATATCTTAACCCTGCCTTGGCCGCGGGGTTTTTTTTGCAAATTTTTTTATCTTAATATTACAACAGTTTTAATAATTTTTTACTCAACATGGGGCTCCTAAAGAGACCATCTCTTGTTGTTTGGGACAGTTGATTTTGTCTCAAATAAAGACGGGTGTTTTGTCTAATTTTAAAGATACGCCAACAATGGAAAAGACCTCTTACTTGAGTAACGAACACCATAGAAGAAGGGGTTGCTCATCAAGCCTAGGCAGGGGAGCCCCCATGCCTAGGCTTGGCCAATTTGGGTGTAGATAAAAATAAGGTTACGTTATTTATTTGCTCGACTATCCTATATCTCTGAAAAGTTTCAGGCTGTGCATTCTGTGACCTAAGCTAGCAAGACGGTAAGCCAACTTAGTCGTCTGTTAATCTCTAACCAAACTGGCTGGCTCGCTAACTAAAATAAGGAGACTTGATACTTTCTACAGTTTTAACTATGTCTGGTTAATAATATTATTGTGCTCATCAACAGATTGTAAAATAATATTTCCAAGCCCAATTAAACCATTAACAATAAGGAAACTTGTCTGGTTTCACATTCGCAATGCTTGGAAGAGTTGTCAAAAACAAAAATAGATAACGCCTCAAGATACTTCCTCAGCAAGGACCGAAAGGCAAAATAGTACCCTCACCATACCATATGGAAGCAGAAGTTGGCGCATTCACAACGACCTCGCATCGACTGATTGTGGCCGGCAAAACAGTATTAAACACAGGCACCGAAATCTTCGAGAAGACTAGGTCTAATGAAAAATGGTTTTCTCCCAGATTAAATGAGTTAATACTTACGGAGGTAACTCTTACAAGTTACGATAAAGCCACACAATTTCTTAACAGAGTAAGAAACGAGGAGGACGGCCTTAAAACCACGACCGTTAGAAACATAGCTGAACGCGCCGGAGAGCAAATGACATCATATGCCGAGAGTCTGACTAATAGTGCGCTCGCCTCAGAGGGGGGAATAGATAACATGCAATATCTTGTTGCCTATAGCCACTATGGCCTTCTTGAATCCCAGCCTAAGGTGGATGCTCTCCCACTTCTGCTTGAAATAGTAAATTTTCGTCTTCGCCGCCGCCCAGCCAGCCTCGCAAAACACCCTTTTAAGACGCGAGTTGCCTTGCTTAGTCTTGCCGCTACGCCTCTTCCCAGCGGACTCGTTGTTATCTGGACTCAACCCGGCCCAACTGCACAAGGCCTTCGTGGCTCTAAAGTCCGACACGTCGCCGCCCAGCTCGGCCAGGATAATCATGGCACCGATACGTGACACTCCGGGGAGGATCTTTAAGCGCATGATGTCCTGCTCGTGACCGATCATACAAATCCCGCTCGAGTTTATCATCGAGTTCCGCGATATGCGCGTCAAGCCAAGCGAGCGTCTCCACCTCCATTTTGAGCCTGAACTTGGGTGGCTCGGACATGGTGCCCGAGACGGCGTCCAACAGCTTCTGCCGCAGAGTTTTCAGACGCCAATCAAGCGCGCACTCTATAGTTTTGATGATATCTTTTGGGTAGTCTCCAGCCAGCAGCTCGCTAACAATGGCCAGGCCGGTCTTTCTGAAGACATCGGTGACGATCTGAGACACGTTGAACCCGCCTTTGACGAGAGCCCTTTCGATCATGTTCTTATGCTGGGCCCTGTCCTCCACGTAGTTTTACCACATACGGGTCAGCTCCCGTACCTCTTCGTGCTCTTCTCGGGAGGAGCCTACTGTGGCGGATGAGGTTGAACCTGGCGATGTTTAAGGGCCCGTTCGCAAGAGAGAACATTGCGGTGCCAAGCCTATTGAAAGGGACGACACATACCGCAACAATGTAACCCCCTATAGGAGCTTAGTAATTTTAACATTAATCAAAGTTAAAATATATGGTTGGAGCAGAGAGCTAACTAGAAACCTCAAAAGAACTAATGTTAAGATCTTAAGGGTATGCTAAAACTTAATTACAACTCGAAAGTCGCTACCAGCTACAACGTGGGAAAAAAAGACTTGGTGAACGGTTACAAATATAGGAATATAATTACGAACCCTTTTTAAATATTTAACTGACTCGTCTAGTCTGACAGCGTTCGTTACTTTAGATTGGTTAGCGTTTTTAAACGTATTTATAACCCCATCAAAAAAACCAAATCAAAACCTGGGAAAATTATTCTAAAAAACTCGTAAAGATTCATAGTAGATTGATCGCTAAAAAGCCTTAGTTTTTTAGCTCTCTTAATTTTTTCTTTCTTCCATAGTTTAAGCCAAAAGAGCATGGTTAGAGATAGTAAAATTAATCTTGATAAGGAAAAAAAAGTTCTTCAATAGATCTCCAAAACTACGTCTGTTCGGCCTACAATGCCCACGGCCACTAACTTCACCACCCGGTATTCGCTCTTATATCTATCGGCGTATCTTTTAAACTCGATTTGCTCTTTCGCCTTATTTATGGCTTTAAGTAATAAAGCTTGTTTACGCGCTTCTAGGGCTACTATGGTCTCGGTTTCTTTAGGCTCTAATTTCTCGTATTTAAACTCGCAGACAAAAACTGTGTCCTTTCTAGTTGTTATTAGAAAATCTATTACCCCTTCCGACTCCGTTACTTCCGAA
>JAITQT010000361.1 GCA_031288745.1 Deltaproteobacteria bacterium | reverse complement strand
CAAGTTGAGAATGCCTTTCGGACAATGAAATCTGTTGAATTAAGGATCAGGCCGATTTACCACTATTTAGATAAAAGAGTTGAGTCGCACATATTTTTAACCATGTTGGCCTACTACGTTGAATGGCACCTAAGAGAAGCTTGGCGGGAACTAACTTTCAATGATACGGACCTTGAATCAAAAAAAACTCGCGATCCGGTTGCGCCAGCCAAGAGGTCGGATAGCGCTAAAAGAAAGGCATCGACAAAAAAAACTATAGACAATCTTCAGGCTCAAAGATACAGCTTAGTGCTGAAGAACCTTGGAACGATTGTCAAAGCAAAGCTTACGGTTACACTCAAGGCTCCTAAAACTGAAAAAACGACGTGTTATGAAATAAAAACAAATTATACGCCTCTTCAGGAAAAGGCTTTCCAGTTGGTAGATGAGAAGGTACCAGTGTACCCATAGTTAAAAAAAAAATTTTTTTATAACTATTTAAAATTACATCCTTTTTTTTTACCCAAGCAACTTCGGTTTAATCATAGAAAGTCTTCCTCTCTTATGTTGTGCTGGTTTATTCAGTCGCTATCGTAACCGTTTACAAGGCCCCTTCAAGACCTTAGATTTCTCTTCCCGCATAACTGAACAAAGGCCTATATGGGCTATTAGTTGGCCTTACCCTCGCAATTTGAAAAACCCATTAAAAGCAACCACAGTGTATAGAAGCCGCTGCTAAAATCACAAAGTGCGGCAGGCCTCCTAGGAGAGTTTGTGAACGGTTTCCTAATTTTTCTCGTCCTAGTTTCCCTAGATTACAAAGATACTAGAGCCTCAAAATCATTCGACCTCCTAAAGAATAAAAAAGCTCGAAAAATTCATTTTGGTGATACAGCCAAAAGTGGAAAAACATTTCGTTCTTGTGTATAAAAACCTTGAGCTTAAGGAGCTGTTTCAATTAACTTCCTTAAGGGAAGGGATTATGTAAAATTGGTTATTTTTAATTTTCTCTCCATTTAAACGAAAAAAGCCGACGAGTCGCGAAATTAACCGCAAATCGCCGGCTTTATAGTCTCTTAGCGCTAAGGTTTAAAAATGATGATGGCGCACGTTTTTGCCTTTAGTCATATAAATGGTCTCTTCGGCTAAATTGGTGGCGTGATCGCCTAAGCGTTCTAAATGTATGGCCGCAAATATTATCTCCAAGCCCCAGCGGACCAATCGGCCGTTTAGGGTAACCTTAGCTAGGACATCGGACCTAATAACTTTTAAGAGCTCGTCTATCTCGTCATCTAATAAGAGGACCTCTTCGGCGATAGAGGCGTTACGCTCGACAAAGGATTGAATGGCTTTATCGTACATGTTTAAGATCTTGCTGCACATGCTAATAAGCTTATCAGGCAGAGGCTCACTGTCCGTACCCTCTTGAGAGAGGGACTTAAGGCCGATGAGCCTACGGGCCAGATTAGTGCCCAAATCTCCGGCCCGCTCAAGCTCCGTGGCTAAGCGTAAGGAAGAAGCCAGAAATCTTAAATCTCCGGCCACGGGTTGGTTGGTGGCGATGAGATTTATGGCTTTATCGACTATTAAATTTTCCATTTCATTAATCTCTTTGTCACTGGCTATTACCTCCTTGGCCTGTTCGCCGTCGCCGGAGACCAATGAATTGATAGCTGTTTTGATCATTTGGCTGACTTTTTCACCCATAACGATCAAATGCGTCCTTAACGCCTCCAATTGGCTAACAAACGAACTCATAACCATCACCCTACCTCCCGTTTCGCTCTTAAGGCTCTTAGGTCGAATCGAGAGCGAGAAAGAAAATGCTAAAAACCGCCGTTGGTTTTTAGGCTAAAATCAGCTTAGCTATTTTGGGACCTTAAGCTTTTAGCCTCTCTCTTAAAGCTCTAAACTCGAGAGTCTTTGTCTATAATAGGAAAAAGATTATTGGCTGTAAAGCGAGTCAGGCTTAGAGCTAATAATTATTTAACAATTTTTCGACCACCTCGGTCCTTAAAATCCGGCTAGGACCGAGAGAGTACAGTTTAGCTTAACTTACTTTTTTTTTAGATTTATAGTTTGCTTTTAATTTCTATATCTATTTTCAGTTATTTATCTAAAAAAGTACTTAAATTAACCGTGTTTTTTTTATTAGGGGCCAAAACACTTTTATTAATATTTTACATTTTCTTTACCTACAGCCTCTTGATTAATCTAGGCCCAAAAATAGCGAAACCTGGCCCTTTTTGGGTTCCTCAATTAGCCTAAAGTAAAAGACCCTCTAATTATCTCAGCCAAAACGGCCGGTAATGTAATTTTCTGTCCGACTCTCTTTAGGGCTAGTAAACAGGGTTAAGGTGGGGGCGAACTCTATTAGTTCGCCCATGTAAAAAAAGGCCGTGCCGTGGCTAATCCTAGCGGCCTGCTGCATATTGTGGGTAACGATGACGATGGAAAGCTTTGATTGCTTAATCCATTCTTCCACTTTGGCCGTAGCTATAGGATCTAAGGCGCTGGTAGGTTCGTCCATTAAAAGTATGTCCGGCTCAAGGGCCAACGCTCTAGCAATGCACACCCTTTGCTGCTGGCCCCCACTTAGCTCGAAAGCTGATTTATTAAGCTTATCCTTGACGTCATCCCAAAGAGCCGCAGCCTTTAGGGCCTTTTCCACCACCTCATCGAGAGCGCTCTTTTTCTTAACCCCCACCAACCTTGGGCCGTAACAAATGTTGTCGTAAATAGATTTAGGGAAGGGGTTGGGCTTTTGAAAGACCATGCCCACCTTTCTTCTAATTTCCACTGGGTCGGCTTGGGGGCCGTAGACGTTAACCCCGCCGATAATGATCTCTCCCGATAACCTAGCCCCTGGTACAAAATCGTTCATGCGATTTAAAAGCTTTAAAAAAGTCGATTTACCGCAGCCCGAGGGCCCGATAAGGGCGGTAATCTCATCTTTAGCGATTTCCAGATTTATGTCACGCAAGGCTTGAAACTCGCCGTAATAAAAACTAACCGAGCGGGCTGATATGGCCGGCGGCTTTACCATTTGCGTCTCCGAATCAGCTTAGCCCGAATGACTATGGCCACCAGCGACAGGCCCAAAACCAAGGCCATTAAGACCAAAGCGGTCCCAAACTGCCTAACTCTAGTTTGCTCAATAAAGGCACCGTTGGTGGCCATATTAAAAATATGGGTGGGCAAACTCATGACCTCGTTAAAGAGAGAATCTGGCAAAGCCGGACTAAAGGCGGCTGCAGCGGTTAAAATTATGGGGGCCGTTTCCCCAGCCGCCCTGCCTAATGCTAATATAGCCCCGGTTAACATCCCGGGCAGGGCCGCCGGCAAAACGACCTGTCTAATCGCCTGCCAGCGGTTGGCCCCCAAGGCCAAGGCAGCTTCCCTAAATGATTGGGGAGTCTGCCTTAAGGCCTCCTCGGCGGCCGCAGTGACCGTGGGTAAGGTTAATAGCCCTAAAGTGAGGCAGCCTGACAAAAGCGAGCGGCCAAAGCCAAAGCCCACTACAAAAAGAGCCAGGCCAAATAGCCCAAAGACAACCGAGGGTACGGCGGCTAGATTGGCCACGCCTAAACGAATTATTGATACTAGCGGCCCTGGTTTTGCGTAATCCGTTAAATAAATAGCCGCCCCAAAGCCTAAAGGGAGGGAAACGACCATAGAACCTGCCGCCAAATACAAAGTGCCTAAAATAGCGGGTAAGATCCCTCCCTTTCTCATAAAATCACTAGGAAACTTAGTTAAAAAATCAAAATTAATAGCCTTAAATCCATGAAATACAATATAAAATATCATCAAGGCCAAAATAATTAGGGCCACATAGGCGACTAACTTAAGGGCCAATAAAGCCAACCACTCTCGATTTTTTCTAGCCTTAGGGCTATAACCTAAAAGCATCTGTCTCCTAGCGAGCGCCGCGCCAGCGCCGACTTAAATGCCAAGCTAAAAGATTAAAGGCCAAGGTGGTCAGAAACAAAACGGCCCCTAAGGCGAAGAGCGCTTGGTAGTGCCTTCCGCCTATAGCCGCTTCACCCATCTCGGCGGCTAAAGTCGCAGTTAATGGTCTGACGCTATCAAAGAGCGAATTTGGTATCTGGGCAGCCCCGCCTGCTACCATTAAGACCACCATTGTCTCCCCTAGGGCCCTACCCAGCCCCAAAATGACGGCCGTAGCTAACCCGCCCATGGCCGAAGGTAAGATCACCCGCCAAATTGTCTCCCAGCACGTAGCCCCTAAGGCGTAAGAGGCGTCTTGGATATCCCTAGGCACGGCCGACAAGGCGTCCTCAGCTAAAGAAGCGATAGTGGGGATAGCCATGATAGCTAAGATAACCGACGCATTAAATAAATTAAGCCCAGTGGGTATATTTAGGGCTTGTTGTAAAAAGGGAGCTAAAACGGCCATACCCACCAAACCCAAGATAACCGAAGGTACAGAGGCTAAAAGCTCCACCATAGGCTTAAACAACTCGCGCCGCCTTTGGGAGGCCACGCAGCTAAGATAGGCGGCTAAGCCCAACCCCACAGGGGTGGCTAAAAACGTAGAAAAAAGGGCCACGCTAATTGATCCAGCCACCAAAGCTAAAGCCCCAAAGGTGGCGTCGGGATAAGTGGGATACCAATCGTTACGGCCTAAAAAATCAACTAGGCTAAGAGCGGGGCTACCTGGTTTAGAAATAAAGAGCCCAGAGGCCTCTTTAAAGAGGAAGACCATGATCAAAAACATCTGGCCCATAGCTAAGATAGCGCAAATCAGAAAAAAGAGCCTAGAGCCCTTTTCAGCCGGAGATAAGCGGGGTCTTAGAGTAAAAATCTTATTACTATAACCCGCTTTCGAACCGCTTTCTAACCCCTGGTTAATCGTATGAACGCCGTTAGATTCTTTCATTGCGGCCCTTGCCAAAATAAGCTTTGGGTGGCTGAAAAAGAGATAAAAGACCCATTTTGAACCGGCCTCTCCCCTTGGGAGAGAAAGGATAATTGACTTTCAATAGCTCTTTTTTTAGAGCTGAGCCCAGCTGAGGGAGGCAAAAAGCCCGCGCGCTTAATTAAATCGAGGCCTTCGTGGCTATCTAAGTAATTTAGAAAATCTTGGACCTGAACCTTGGGCCCTTTATTATAAAACATAAAAAGTTCGCGACTAATGGGGTAGCTACCATCTGAAACCGTTTGTTGGCTTGGAATAACGCCGTTAACGGTAAGGCTTTTTACCATGGGCGAAACAAAGCCCATAGAGACGTAGCCAACGGCGTGGCGATTTCCAGCCACCGCATAGAGCGCGCCACCGGAAGATGATTGGACTTGGGCGTCTCGGCGGTGGCGCTCCCAGCTCAGAACCTTATCAATCCACATCTCAAAGGTCCCCGAGCTACTATCACGGTTAACCGCGACGATAACCATATCCGGCCCTCCCAATTGATTCCAATTGGCGTAGCGGCCAGTGTAAAGGCCCTTAAGTTGCTCCATGGTTAGGTTACTGACCGGATTTGAGGGGTGGACGATAACCACGAGGCAATCTAAGGCCACGGTTTTTTTTATTAAATTGAGCCCAGCCTGCTTTGCTTCTTGTCTTTCAACCTCCGCCATATCTCTTGAGGCTGTAGCTATATCGACGTTCCCATAAATTAAAGATCTTATGCCCTCCCCCGTGCCCGTCCCGGAAACGGTTAGTAATAACTCCGGTCTCTTTTGACAAAAGAGTTCGGCTGCGCTTTGAACGAAAGGAAGTAGAGTAGAAGAGCCAGAGATCCTTAAGGCTAGCTTTTTAGTTTGAGCTAAAAGCTGCGGCGAGATAAAGAACGTTAAAATGATTAAAAATAAAGCGCTAGCGAGACGCAATCGCGAAATAGCCTCTCTCTTAATAAAACCCCTTAAGCCTATTTTTACAGTCAATGGCGCGGGGCCAATAAAAATCGATTTAAGTTTTGAAAAAATAGTAACTGGCCTTTTTTTTAGGTTAAAAAATCAATTAAATTTTGATTAAGTGCGGCCCTAAAAGAGTCCATTTTAGAGCCCCTGGCTGTTGGATGGACCCTATTGCATAATAAAACGTAGGCCTTATCATGGAGAGGGTTCCACCAAAATGAGCCTCCGCTGTAACCTAAGTGCCCCCTAAAGCCCTCTAATAAGCCTTGGCCAATATCAAATCCAGCCGCCCTAGGGGGCCTCCCTTGACTTGAGGCCTCCGACAAAAAGCTTAAAATTGTTCTTTGACTAACCAAAAATCCTTGATCCACGGCCTGGCTTTGGGCCCAATCTTCTATAATAGACCACACGTCGAGCGCCGAGCTAAAGAGCCCGGCGTGTCCGGCCGCACCGCCCAAGAGGGCGGCGTTATCGTCGTGGACCCGCCCTAAAGGGACGGGGCCTAGCATTTTTAAACCCGGATAATCTAGGGGTCCACCCACCCTGGGGCCGTCTTCGGTAGGGGCTAGTTTTAGGTTAGCGGAGTTAAAGCTAGCTAAACTTAAATTTAACTTTTTGGCTATCTTTTCTTCAAATAGCTCAGCTATCTGGTCATTTAGGAGTTCTTCAATCAAAAATCCTAAGAGCATAAAATTAAGATCACTATAAAGCCTTCCTTGCCCCCGCTCAAATAGAGGCCTTTCCCTTAAAATAGTCGCCTTTAGCCTCTCCTTTTGGGCTAGGCCCTGGTCAGCCCAATAGGGCCTCCAGGGGGGTAAGCCAGAACGGTGGCTCAATAAATCCAAAATAGTGACCGCTTTAAGATCATCTGGCACCTCCCAGTCTAACGCCCCTAGGCTAGTTGAAAGCTTGATTAAGCCTAAATCAATGGCCATCATTAGTAAAGAAGTCGTCGATAGCACTTTGGTCAGGGAAGCCAGATCGTAGACCAAGTCCTTAGTGACGGCCTCTCTATTTCTAGTTAGCCCCCTTAGGCCAGTAAATATGACCCTCCTCTCTCTAAACCTGGGCCTACCATAAACAAAGACGCAGCCAGGAAAGACCTTTTCTTGGCAAGCTTTATTTAAGAAGGCCCAAAGAGCGCGGGTTAACTCCACTATCCTTTGGCTTACTCCCTCCCTCACTTGGCCAATAACTTTTTCAAAAGGTCCATGTCCTTAGTCATGTTTTCAGCAAAAGTCATCCTCTCCTCCAGAGGCAGCGGCCGGCCCTCTATCTTAGAAAGGGCCTCTTCTGGGTTGATAAAGGCACCCTTACGTAAGATCCTAAAATCTAAATGGGGCCCGGTAGCCAAACCCGTGGCCCCCACGTCTCCGATATAATCTCCTTGAGAGACCTTAGTCCCAGGTTTTAAGCCCTTAGCGATGACGGAAAGATGGGCGTACATAGTTTGGTAGTCGCCTTCGTGATCTAAGACCACTAATCTTCCGTAGCCGCCCCTAAAGCCAGCCGATTTTACTGCCCCGTCGGCCACGGCCGATACCGGGGTCCCTTGGGGGGCCGCGTAGTCAACCCCTAAATGAGGTCTAACTATCTTTAAAATAGGGTGCATACGGGCGTTAGTATACTTAGAAGAAACTCTTTTATACTGAAGGGGCGATTTAAAAAAGGCCTTATGGATGGATCTAAATTGGTCGTCAAAATAATCTTCTTGCCCGTCGGCCCCAACGTGACGGAAAAATTCATAGGTAACGCTACCGTTGGTCATACGGATCATCTTGATTATTGGAGTGGCTATTAGCTTACCTTCTCTATATTCGCCTAAAAATAGAAATTGAAAATCATCACCCTTTCTAACGTCAGAGACAAAATCGATCTGAGAGGCCATCAAATCAATAATCTTTAAGCTCACCCAAGGCTCCAAGCCAGCTTTCTCTGCCGCAGTCCAAAAGGTATCCTCCACCTGACCCTCGATAGCCTGATAAATCTTCCTAGCCGGGGAGTTTAAACGAAAAAAATAAAAACCGTCTGGGCCTCCGGGCATAAAGACTATAGCTCTTAGCCCAGGCTCGGGTACATACTCAAGCCTCTCCAAATCTTGCTCCTCTCGGCGCTCGTTATTCCACCAGGCGCTAAAGCGCTCTCCGGGCTTAACTTGAGAGAGGAGTTGCTCACGCTCTAAAATTAGATATAAGCTCCTTCTTTGTGCTTGGGAGAGATTAATTTTCTCAAAGGCTTGGCTTAAAGTGCCCCCCTTTTCCATTACAAAGGTATCGACCAAAACAGAATCGCGCCAGTCGCGATCAAGGGTCATGGGGCCGCTCTTTATGGAGGCAACGCTATAGTCGCTCTCCTCTTCGATATTAGTCTCCATTGGCTGGGCTGCAGTTACCATAGACTCAACGGGAGGCTTGACCTGCTTATCGCTTAGCCCAAACCACAAACTTAAACCTATTATTAAGACGATTATCGGGGCTGACCAGGGAAGATAGCCCTTAAGGCGGCCCCAAAACTCTCTTAACCAACCCCGCTCATCGCGCCTTTTATAAGGCTCAAGGTTAGAGGCGGCTAAGGCTATTTTAGCCCCAAAAATAGAGCTAAAAAGCGAGCTAAGGCCAGTTAATGGGCATAGACGGCAAACTTTGGGCCAAGTGGCCTCTTGGAGAAACTTAGAGGTCATTGGCTCTTTGTTTTTTTCTCCCTCTAAATTATCTTGGATTTCTGAAGACTTAGGGGGTGAGCCTTTAGTCTGGGGGCGCGAAGTGGACTGTTTAACTTCAATTATCTTTTGATTAATTAGCCCCTCAATTATACCCTTAAAAAACTTAGAAGGATTAAGTTTAAAACCTAAATATTTTGCCTGGTCCCTTTTATCTAACTTAGGGGCGGCACCAGGGCCTACCTTTTTCCAAAAGCCGAATATTTTAGATCGTAAAAGAGCTAAAATATCGCTCCAGCCAAACAACGGGCCCGAAACTCTTCTATTAAGGGGTTTTTTATTGCCTCCGCCCTGCATATCCGGCCGCCCAAAAGCCCACTCTCGTGTCCTCGGGCGACGGCACCTCCCTTTTGTAATGTTTTGACCTCTATTCAAAAAACGCAATACTCATCGCCCTTAAAATCGAAACGCAGTTAGGGCCAGAGTCGTGACCTTTGACGGTCATTTGCTTAATTATATCCATCCTAGGAAAGATAATCAAACATTATTACAAACAAAATTTAATTGTCACGTATCACTACAATGCACCTTAAAAAAAATTTTCAGCCTTCCATTGGAGAAACGTGCTGCTGTATCAACCTTTTAATTTTAGCCTTTGCCTCAGACTCAAACGAAGAACATATGTTTTTTA
>JAITQT010000083.1 GCA_031288745.1 Deltaproteobacteria bacterium | reverse complement strand
ATGATGCCCGATATGGACGGCGTGGCCACCCTTAAGGCTATTAGGGCCTTGGGCGGCAAAAGGTTGGAGACGACTACGGTGGCCTTAACCGCCAACTGTATTACCGGGGTAAGGGAAATGCTCTTGATGGAGGGCTTTAACGATTTTTTAGCCAAACCCATCGAAACCTCGGAACTTACGGCCTTACTTGAGAGATGGGTGCCAGACGAATTTAAAAAGCCCAACCTTAGCGGCGATCTATTCGAGTCGTTTAAATTATTAGAAGAGCCCGGGTCCATCTCTTCTAAGGCCGCCTTAATGGCCTCTGGCGGCTCTTTAAGAGCGGCCGGGGAGGGTAGAGGTCGAAAAGAAGTTAAGGGACAAGAGGGCTTTTGTCAGTTGGCCCTCTCGTTTCAAACTCGGATTGAGAGCTTAAGGGGGGTCATAGCGCGCTTAAAGGATGATTTAATCCCAGAAAACCTAAATCAAGAAAATCTATCGCTAAAAGAGTCGGCTCAAGTGCCAGTTACAGCCTTAAAGGAGTTGGGTAAGCTCTTTTCCGACCTCTTGGGTCCGGTCACCGCTAAAGCGGGGGCCGCCGGTTGTAGCGCCGTCTCCGAAAAGGCCGAGCCGATTTTAGATCAGAGAGGCCTAAGTAGCTCTTATGTTGAGCCTCACTCCTGGCGCGGCTCTCTTAAGCGTTTAGCCTCCTCCTTAGTTGCGGTTTTAGAAAAATCGTCGCCCTCCGACGATGAGGGCGCTCTGGCCTTTCGGGCGGAAATAACGGCTAAAGCCGCTTTGAGCCGAGAGAGCTTAAGTAGGGAGGCTGAAGAACTCTTAAGCGTTTTAAATAGTCTTAAAGAAGCCTTAGATAATTTAGACTTAGCTTCCGTCGATCGCTATCTCGATCTCTTGGCCGGTCAGGGCGAGCAAAGGATTCTTAGGGTCTTAGCCGATCTCAGCCCCGGGGAGATGGAACGCCGTCGCCCGGAGATCTTAAAATTGTTAGCCGAAGATCAAAAAGATATTTCTACTGAAAATAACCTCGGTGAAATATTTAAAATTATGGTAGTCGATAGTAATTTAACCAACCTTAGATTTTTTAAAAAGCTCTTAGTTTCATTTGGTGAGGTCTACACCGTGCCCACAGCTGAGAGAATGTTTGAGTTGATTCCCGAGATTAAGCCCTCTTTAATCTTATTAGACCATGACCAAGCTAAACAGAGCGAGAGAGAAGAATTTGACTCTTTATTCGACTGGCCCGAGATTAAAGATATTCCGATCATCATGCTCGGCCTTGAACCTGAGCAAGAGACGCGGCCCAGTAGCCTCGTCTCCGGGGCGGTCGATTACCTACTTAAGCCGATAGATCCAGTTTCATTAAACAACCGAGTTGAAATTCAGAAAAACGTTTGGCTTCAAAAGCATAAGCCTGAGGCTAGGGTCCATCCGCCAAAGGAAAATGGCAAACATACTTTCGCTTAAGCTATTTTCGGCTTAAATTCGAAGGCGAGCCGCCTGGGGTTGGTTAAATTTATTTAATTGTAACCGTTCACCAAGTCTTTTTTCCCCACGTTGCGGCTGGTAGCGACTTTCGAGTTGTATTTGAGTTTTAGCCTACCCTTAAGCTCTTAACCTTAATTTTTTTGAGGTTTCTACTTAGTTCGGTGCTAACCATATATTTTAACTTTGGTTAATGTTAAAATTACTAAGCTCCTATAGGGGGCAACATAGTTGTGGTAGGTGTCGTCCCTTTCAATAGGCTCGGCCCCGCAACACCCTCTCTTGTGAACGGGCCCTTAAACGTTCACATTTAAGCTTAGCTCTTGATTTATTGGGTTAGTGTGGCTAAAATATTATAAGGCTGAGGGCTTAAAAGCCTCTAGCTAAGCGTGGCCCTGTCCTGATTAGATAATTGTTGAGCCGCCACAGGAACCAATTATTCCTGCGGCGGCCTTTTGTTCGCTACGCTTTAAAACTTTGGCGAATATAGTCGATAATTGAGAGTACCTTAAGGCGGCCAACCTTGCTAAGGTGCCTCTTCTTTATCAGAAGAGAGCCCTTAAAAAGCGTCTATTAAATTATAGACTTTTGTGGTAGGTTAGCTCTGGCTCTCAAAAGAATTTTGGCTGGGTAATTTATCTTTGAGGTAGTTTAAGTTTGATCGAAGCGCAAAAACCTCTTAAAAGCAAAATAAACTAACAAATTAACTAGTAATAAGGACATGTTACCAATTTAAGGATTGATAAAGGGGACTTTTTGCGCTTCGATCAAGTTTATATTACCCTCAAGGCCCTGGTAATTTAACCAAGCTGAAGGATTGGAAGGTTAGGCCGAGATAAAATTTCAAAGGTATCGGCTAATATCGGTTCCGTATCGGCCGAAATATTGACCTTTAGTACGAATTATTGGTTTAGCTGGAGTTATTTAACTAAATTCTGTCAAATAGTTTTAATCGCTAAACTTTTTGTTATTCAATATACTTATTATTTTATCTTTAATTATAGAGCATGTTCCTTCTTTATAAGAGAGGGGTTATTCACAATGAGAATTGAGTGGAATAGGTAGAGGTAAAATACCTAAGTTTATATCTACGGGTTTTAATCAGCTCAGCTGGCCCGAGGTGGTCTCAGGTTAGAAAACACCAACCGGAGAGTTTTGGTCTGGAAAATCGTCAGCATCGTCAAAGGGGAAGTGGAATAAGCTCCCTTTTTTTCCTATACTAAATAACTATAATTTAAGGAAGGATATATATATATGACCTCAAAGCTCCTCTACGAGGGTAAGGCCAAGCAGATCTTTGAGACCGAGCACCCCTACGAGGTCTTGGTCTATTTTAAGGACGACGCCACCGCCTTTGACGGCCAAAAAAAAGGCCAAATTCATTCCAAAGGTATTTTAAACAACGCCATTAGCTCCTTTTTTTTCGAGCTGCTTGATAGTCGCGGCGTTTCCAGCCATTACGTTAAAAAAGTAGACGAGCGGACTATGTTGGTTAAAAAGTTAAAGATCATCCAAATAGAGGTGGTGGTACGCAATATCGCAGCCGGAAGCCTTAGCCAGCGCCTAGGTTGGCCCGAGGGCCGCGTTTTACCTAGGCCAGTAGTCGAATTTTATTATAAGGACGACGCCTTGGGTGACCCTTTGATTAATGAAAGCCACATTGATGTCTTAGGCCTAGCCAGCCCCGAGGAAGTCCGCTATCTCTTCGAGCAGGGCCTAAAGATTAATTCGATTCTTACTGGCTATCTTCAAACCAAGAAGGTCAAATTGGTCGATTTTAAGCTTGAGTTTGGTAAAAGCGATCAAGTTATTTTGCTAGGCGATGAGATTTCTCCAGATACTTGCCGCTTTTGGGATAGCGATACCAATCGTAAACTCGACAAAGACCTCTTTCGCCGCGATTTGGGCGGAGTCGAGGAGGCTTATCAAGAGATTTACGATCGGCTTAAGAGTTAAATCCCGTGCCTCAGGGACTATTCGTTTTGCGGCCCGCTCTTTAGTCATTTCTCCCCTACCCTCTCAGTAGAGCTTAGGGGCCGCCTTTTGGATAATAAATAAGATGAAATACCAAGCCAGCGTTAAAGTGATGCTTAAGGCCTCTGTTCTCGACCCTCAAGGCTCGGCCCTCGAAAGGGCTCTGGCTTCCATGGGGCACAAAAACGTCCTTGCGGTGAGGGTCGGAAAAATTATTGAATTAATTTTAGAAAGCCCCAGCTTAGAAGAAGCCCAAAGAGAGGCCTCCCAATGGGCCGATAATATCTTAGCCAACCCTAACATGGAAAGCTTTACTATTTCGGTTAAAGAACTTAAATTAGATGAAGATAGTCTAAAATAAAATCTCTTTTGGCGGCGATTTTATAGTCTAAAGACTAATTTAGGCTTAAACGGGAAAAACTATTTTTTCTTAAATAATTTATTTCCGGTTAGCCTAACCAGTTTATTTAGGCTAAGATCTTTCATACCTATCATTACCAAGGCTGACTGCCTTCAGGTCTCTTGATAAAGGTTTTTTTCCTTCCATAGCTTTAAATCTCACTCAAGTGGATCTCATGAAGGAACCCCCTTTCAAACAATTTAATACCGCTGGCCCCTGTGTACCGGAAAAGCACTACCTGCTCCCGGTGCTGCCGCGGCTACCTGAGGTGGATGACCTGATAGAGGATGAATATTATTTCATCCTCCATGCCCCCAGGCAGTCTGGTAAGACCACTTTTTTAAATTTTTTAACTAATAAATTAATGATTCTGGAAAAATGTACGCTTTAAATTGTTCTCTAGCGTCATTAAGATCTATTAATAATGAATATAACGCTATTGTAAGGATAGTTAGTCAGCTTAACGATGCTATGGAAAGTTCTTACGTTGAAATTATCAAGCAAAAAGCCTTTAAATATAATAAGCTTGATGGCATGACTGCTCCTGACCTCATGGTTAAGAAAATGCTAAGGCAGCTGTGTCATGATTTGGATAAAGATTTAGTAGTTTTTTTGACGAGGCGGACTTGCTTACTGGACCGGCTCTTTTAACTTTTTTGGCCCAAATCAGAGATGGTTATAACTATCGTTTTCAACCGGGCCACAACAAATTTCCGAGGTCCTTAGCCTTAGTTGGCCTGCGTGATATCCGTGATTACCTGGCCTTAGAACATCCGCAATCCACCGGGGAACACCAGGCTAGCCCTTTTAATATTGTTACTGAGACAATGACCTTGGCTAATTTTACTCAGAAGGAAATAGGCGCTCTCTACCGTCAACACACCGAGGCCACTGGACAGGTTTTTGAGGATAAGGCCATTGAGCGGGCCTGGTACTGGTCCGAGGGGCAACCTTGGCTAGTTAACGCTTTAGCCCGGCAAATTGTTGACTATAAGCTCAAAGGCGATCGCTCTACCTCAGTTACGACCATCCTTTTTGATGAGGCCGCCGAAACGTTAATTAAACAAAGAGACCCACATATTGACTCTCTACTGAAGCGCTTGAAAGAGCCTAGGGTTAAAAAGGTCATGGAGAGCGTTCTAACTGGAACTATAGCCGCTGTTTCGCCTAATGATGACGATAGCCGTTACTGCCGAGACTTGGGTCTTCTGGAGTTGACTAACGAAAACTTACTTAGGCCGTCAAATCCTATCTATAAAGAAGTTATTATCAGAACTTTAACTGATCAGGTTGATAAATTTATACCGAAAACTTCAGTTAATATTTGGACTGACGGACAAACTCTTTTCTTAACTAATTTATTAAAAGAGTTTCAAATATTTTGGCGTAATATAATGGATGCTAGAACTAAACAATTTAAATTATTTAAAATAATATAATAAATTTTATATTATAAAAGAACAATTTAAAGATAAAATTATTAATATATTTGGTTGCTAGATTATCAAGGCCTTCGGAGTAGGGAGGAGTCGAACATCAGCTGTTTAAACTAAAGCTCGATTCAAGCCGCAAAGAAACCTACGGCCGCTTTGGTCAGCGGTTATAAGGCCAATAGGCCAGGCCTTCTGTAGGTAAGGCTAAGGGTCTTAAGCTTATCGTATTTAGAGTACTGCGAGGCGACTCAAAATTAATTTTTAGCCGCCTCGACACACCCTCGCCGTCGGCTAACCTCAGCTATCTCTTATGTTCTGGTTTCCTTGGTGGCTCCGTAGGCACTCTAAAAAGCGCCTAAGGATTAAGATTTAGTATCTAGTCTGGACCAAGGTAGGAGAGGTTTTAGGGGCAATAGGCTAGCCCAGCGGCTATCAATGGCCTCCGTTAATTTCAACATTAATAAGCTTAACGGCTTGATTACCATTTCCCACAACAATTGTTGTCGGCCCGGAGGGGCGATGGCTAGGAGTGGATTTATCTCAAACTTTTTAGACTAAAGAGAAGGACGCCCTTGCTTTCGAGGTTAAATCTAGAGAGCTAATGGCGAAAAAGAAGATGAATTTTAAAACAGCGGTGATAGTCTTTCCCGGCTCTAACTGCGATCAAGATAACGTTCGGAGCTGGAAGACGACTACGGGGCTTACCGCCGAACTGGTTTGGCATAAAGAAGGCTCTATTAATGACTACGATTTAGTTATAATACCTGGCGGCTTTTCTTTTGGCGACTATCTGCGCTGCGGGGCTATCGCCAGGTTCTCTCCAGTTATGAAAGAAGTGGCCCGTTTGGCTAATAAAGGGCGCTATGTCTTAGGTATTTGCAACGGTTTTCAGATTCTAACCGAGGCCGGATTATTGCCAGGGGCCTTAAGGCGCAATAAAGATCTTAAATACCTTTGTCGCGACGTTTTTTTGCGGGTGGAAAATAATAAGACCCCTTTTACCTCCCTTTATGGCTTAGGGCAAGTTTTAAAATTACCTATTTCCCATGGCGAGGGCGGCTATAGTATCTCTCCAGCCGGTTTAAACCAATTAAAAGAGCGAGAGGGTATTGTCTTTCGCTACTGCGCCCAAGACGGCTCAGTAGCCCCCCAGGATGCGCTCAACGGCTCAATTGATAACGTAGCTGGCGTGGTCAATAAGGGCGGCAACGTCTTAGGTCTAATGCCTCACCCAGAGCGAATGGCCGAAGAGGCGCTCGGTGGCCTAGACGGCCGAGCCCTTTTTACCTCCATATTAGAGGCTTATAAGGGAGCTTAAATTGAGTAAAGAGCTGACTAATAATGATAAGCCTTGGCTAGAGCACTCTTTAACCGAGTCTGAGTATGAGCGCATCTTAGAACTAATGGGCCGCAAGCCTAATTATTTGGAGCTAGCCATCTTCGGGGTCATGTGGAGCGAGCACTGTGGCTATAAAAATTCTAAAGCGCAGCTTAAAAAGTTTCCAACCCAGGCTCCTTGGGTCCTCCAAGGACCAGGGGAGAACGCCGGGGTTATTGATTTGGGCCATAATATGGCCTGCTGCTTTAAAATGGAAAGTCACAACCACCCCTCGGCTATAGAGCCCTATCAAGGGGCGGCTACGGGCGTGGGCGGCATTATCAGAGATATTTTTGCTATGGGCGCTCGCCCTATAGCCTCTCTTGATTCTTTGCGCTTTGGAGATTTAGAAGATCAAAAGGTTAAAAGGCTCATTCACGGGGTAGTAGCCGGTATTGGCGGCTATGGTAATTGTATGGGCATCCCCACGGTTGGGGGTGAGGTCTTTTTTCATCCGGCCTTTAACGGTAACCCGCTGGTTAACGCTATGTGTGTGGGCTTAATGGATTCTAGAAGGATCTTTAAAGGCCGGGCGGCTGGGCTAGATAACGTAGTTATGCTGGTTGGGGCCCGCACTGGGCGTGACGGGATTAAGGGGGCTAGCTTTGCCTCGGAAGAATTAAGCGATAACGACGCCGATAAGCGCCCCAATGTTCAAGTAGGCGATCCCTTTATGGAAAAGCTTTTGATGGAGGCGACCTTAGAGATTTTGGAGGCTAATCTAGCCGTAGGGCTCCAAGATTTGGGGGCGGCGGGGCTAACTTCGTCAGGGGCCGAGATGGCTTCAAGAGCGGGCAATGGTCTTTATATCGATCTTAATTTAGTGCCCTTACGCGAAGATGGTCTTAAAGATTGGGAGATTATGCTCTCCGAATCGCAAGAGCGCATGCTCTTAGTCGTTGAGCCCGATAAGGTTAGTTTAGTTCAAGCCGTGTTCGATAAGTGGGATCTCCCGGCGGTGGCCGTGGGCCAGGTCACTAGTGACGGACTATTTAGCGTTCGCAAGGGGGAAGAGGTATTAGCCTCTATTGAAGCTAAGTTTCTAACCGAGATGACCCCAATCTACTATAGAGAGAGCTTAGAGCCACCTTATTATAACGCTCTTAAGGGTGCTCAAGAGCCTGATTTTAGCTCAATTGATCCCAGTCAGTTTATTTTTAGGCTCTTAAGCTCGCCCAACCTTTGTTCTAGGCGCTGGATCTATGAGCAATACGATTATATGGTTAGAATAGACACTATCATTCGCCCTGGAGGAGATGCGGCCTTATTGCGCCTACCCTTTGGGCGAGGTTTAGCATTAAGCTGCGACTGCCTTAGTCGCTACGTCTATCTCGATCCTTACTTAGGAGGCGCTTGGGCTGCGGCCGAGGCAGCCTTAAACGTGGCCGTCACTGGGGCCAGGCCCTTGGGGCTAACCAATTGCCTTAATTTTGGTGCTCCAGAGAACCCTCATATTTATTGGCAGTTCGTTAAGGCTACTGACGGCTTAGCTGAGGTGGCTAGAGAGCTACAAACCCCGGTTACGGGCGGTAACGTTAGTTTTTATAACGAATACGACGGCCGGCCTATTTACCCCACCATCACCGTGGGCATGGTAGGCTTAATAGACGATTATAGAAAGGCTCTGACTCATTATTTTAAAAAAGCCGGAGACCTGGTCCTCTTAATCGGGGCGCTGCCGCCTCGCTTTGGGGCCGGAGAAGCTCGCTATATCCTGACCGGCCGAGACGAGGGGCCGGTAGCGGATTTAGATTTAAAGCTGGTAAAAAGGACCATTGATTTCTTAGTCGAGGCGGTTAGCGCGGGTCTTCTAAGTTCGGCCCACGACGTCTCCGACGGTGGCTTGGCTGTGGCCCTTTGCGAGTGCCTCTTTGAAAATCTCTTAGGCTTAGAGGCCCAATTTACTGGCCAGGCCCCCTTTTGGACCGCCCTCTTTGCCGAAGGCGCGGCTATGGTTATAGTTAGTCTTCCCCCCGAGCGCTTAGAAGCGGTTGAGTTTTTATTAGTTCGTTATGAACTATCTTGG
>JAITQT010000280.1 GCA_031288745.1 Deltaproteobacteria bacterium | reverse complement strand
CCAACCATATATTTTAACTTTGATTAATGTTAAAATTGATCGAAGCGCAAAAAGTCACCTTTATCAGTCCATAAATTTTTAACAGAGCCTTATTACTAGTTAAATTTTTTGACTATTTTGCTTTTAAGAGGTTTTTACGCTTCGATCAAAATTACTAAACTCCTATAGGGGGCTACATTGCTGCGGTACGTGTCGTCCCTTTCAATAGGCTTAACACCGCAGTGTTCTCTCTTGTGAACGGACCCTAAGGCCAAAAAAACTTCTACTGGCCATGAAAAAAAGACCGGTCTTTAGGTACGCCAAAACCTTGGAGCCAATCGACCCAGCTAAAGATAGAGTCACCTAGTTAATAGTAATATTTTATTTGTAATTTGTCAATACTTTATTGATTAAAAAAAACAAACCCATAATTTTTTTAATTACTAAACTAAAGGCTCATGTAACCGTTCATAAGCCCTTCTAGGAGGCCTACTGCGCTTTGATATTTTAGCAGCGCATTCTATATACTATAAGGATGCCTTTAATGGATCTTAATAATTGCGAGGGGAATGCTAACCTAACCCATATTAGACTTTTCTTTAGTAGAGTGAGAAGAGAAAAACAAGTCTTAAAGAGGCCTTGAGATCGGTTATCTAGGCTCAGCCTCTCAAAAACCAAAAAAACTTAGCTATGAGGTTAAAAATTACTAATATATATTTATATTTTACAAAATCAAAAAAAATTAAGCTAAAGAACGAGCCTCAGCCTCCGAAAACCACAGACGGGTTTCCAAATCAACTTTCAACCCGGCCTGGCGGACGGCCTGGGCGTAAAGGGCCAGCTGTTTGTTATAAACGTCGTTTTCCTTGGGCGAAGAGAGCTTATAGTCGACTAAAAAACCTTTCCCGTTCTTATCAATCATTAATAAATCAATAATGCCGCTTATTATGACGGGTGAATTACCGTATTTATCACTTTCAAGGCGCAGCCAAAAGGGCCACTCCCGCATGACCAAGCCCTCGGGATCAAGCAAAGTTTCAGCTAGAAAGCGGCCCAAAGGGCTTTGTTGAAAGGCTAGGGCCCTAGAAACTAAAAACGAAAGTTCCTTAACGCTAGGAGTTAAACCCAAATAATTGGCCTTTTGGGAGAACAAATCCTCGTAGCCGCTTTCCGTTTGAAAACAATCCGTTACTTCCATAACAGCGTGAAATAGTTCCCCTCTTAAATTAGGGGCGGTCGGGCCGACAGGCCCGACGGGTGCGCCCCGCTCTTGGTCTAAAAAGCGAGTGTCCTCGTCGTTAGCTTTAATTTTTAAAAACGCTTGGCTAAAATCAAGGCCCTTTTGTTCGGCCACCCAAGCGGCCCAGCAATAAGAGGTCGCCGCGCAAATTAAGGTCCTATCCCGAGGCGCGGCTTTAATTAGCTCTGGCCTAAAACCCGAGCCCTTTGTACTCTCGGCCTCATTAGTGCTTTTGGCGGAATTTCTCGCTAAATCGCTAACCAGACTTGGCTCTATTTGGGGTTGTTCAATCGACTTAACAAGCGAAGATTGATTAGGCTGAGGTTGCTCGACTGACGACTCTAGCTTTTGGAAGTAATCGGAAAAACTCGGCCAAGATACGATCTTACTAAGCCAAGAATCGTTGGGGCTTTTGGAGGCTTTGCCCACCAAAACCAAATGATCCCTGGCCCTAGTGGCGGCTACATAAAAAAGCCTCTTATACTCGTTAATCTTATTTATTGTTTCGCCCCCTAAAAGCTCCTCAAACTCAACCGGGGCCACCTTCCCTTCCAAGGTTCTAGATATAAACCTTACGGCCAGCTGCCCGTCGTCTGAGATCATCAGATCCTCCGTAGGGCCCCTATACGACTCGGCCTCAGGGATAACGACCACGGGAAATTCCAGCCCCTTAGAGCGGTGGATAGTCATAATGTTAATTGAACTTTCATCAACCTCGCCTAAGATAGTATCGCCTTCAATCTCCGAGGCCTCTAAGCCTTGCCGCCAGTGGCTATCTAATAGGTCAACGGCGCTTTGGCCCTCTAAGCGAGCCCCAAAGCTAGGACTTTTAACTAGACCTAAGAAACGCTGAATATTTTTAACCCGTTCGGGAGTGCCAGTTGGTCCAGAAATTAGTAGAGGCAATAGAGAACGCTCTTCGACCAAATGCTCGATTATCTCTCCTATTGGTCTTCTGGCGGCTAAGGGCTTAAGGGAAGAAAAAAGAAGCCTAATATCTTCAAGGGTTCGCCTCTCTTCCGCCGTGATGCCTTCCGGCCAAGGCAAATAAGGCTCTTGAAAATAATCCGAGAGCTTTTTTCTATCACTAAAAGGGGCCTTAGGGAGGACCAGGCGGCACAAGGCAGCCTCGGAAACCGGACCAAAGGGAGAGCACAGGGCTACAGCCAAATTTAGTTCTGGCTCTCTATCCATTAAAAAGAGATAGGCCGCGCAAAGTCCGGCTATTTCCTTAGCCTCGAAAAGATCGCTGCCCTTAAGGGTGTGACAAGGCCAACCGCGAGCAGCAAAGGCGTTTTGGTAGACTTCAGCGTTTTTCTTTACCCTTAAAAGTACGGCCACGTCGCCAGGTTTAGGTGGCCTTAGCGGCCCGACTTGACCGCCAGAGCCTTTATCTTGAATCAAAACCCCCAGTCGACCATTAAAAAGATCACTTAAATAGTCGGCAATTAAAGAGGCCTGAATTTGGGCTGATAAAATTCTAGCCCTAGGCCTAGATGAGTCGTCGGCCGTAAGCCAAACCGCAGGCTTAGATTGGTAAAGGTTCTCGCGCAGGCCTTTTTGAGGGGAGTAATCGTTTAAGAGATAATAAGAAAAAAAAGAGTTAAATAGTTCTATTAACGAGGCCTGGGTCCGGTAGTTAGTCTCAAGTCTTAAGCATTGGCCGCCACCTTGGCTAAGGCTTTGGCTTAAGCGGGCCATAATGACCGGCTCAGCGGCCCGAAAACGGTAGATAGACTGCTTAGCGTCTCCCACGACCATAAGCTTAGGTTCCACTTGCGCCCAGTTCAACTCGCTTAGGCCCTTCCCAGGACCTAGAGGCTCTTTTAGTAACAAAGCGATTAAATCGGCCTGGAGCCTATTGGTGTCTTGAAACTCATCGACTAATATTAAGCGCCACCTATTAGCCTCGTTGCGCCTAATATCTTCGTTTTCCCTTAAAAGCTTTCTAGCCAAAATTAAGATATCGTCGAAACTTAATAATCCTTTGGCTAGCCTTTTAGCTTTAGTCTTTTCTGGTAAGAGATTAACTAAGCGAACCAATCTTTCCACAAAGGGGGCCGCCTCAGCGCTAGTTAAATAACTAACCAAGGCCGCCAAGCTTATTTCTAAGCTTTCCTTAGTAGCCTTAGTCGCTTTAGCGCGGCCCAAGCCCGAAAGACCGCTAGCGTAAGCTCGTAGACTAATAAGGAGCTGAGGAAAATTTTTGCTTAAATCTTCCTCGGCCGGGGCCATAAGATTACTCATAGCTTCAATAGCCAAAGCGCCCTCAGGGTATTTGGAGGCTATTTGATTATCGTTAAAAAGCTCTTGGGCCTTAACAACCTCTCTTTTAAAATCATTAAGTAATTGCTTAAGATTTTCTTCGGCCGGGGCCTTAACGGCCGAGCTTAAACTATCTAGCCCCCACGAAGACATCCTTTGCAAGCAGCTCCAAAGCCAAGTCCTCAATCCCCCGCCTCTAGGGGCGTTCAAAGGGGTAATCTTTAAAAGCTCCACCAAATCCTTATCAGGCTCGTTGAGCATATCTAAAATCACTTCGTAGAGATCGCCCTCTTCGGCCTCTCCCACCACTGCGTCAGCCGGCAGCCCCAAAAGATGGGCCTGACTTCTAACTAAACTTAAAGCGAAACTATGGATTGTGCCAATCTCAGCTTGGCCCATGCGCCTAAGTTCGCGCTCCCAAAAAGAGATCTGGTTTAAATGGCCTTCTTTTTTAGCCTCTAAAAGCCTTGTTCTTAACGATATAGTCACCCTCTCCCTAAGTTCTGCGGCCGCCTTTTCGCTAAAAGTAAGGACCAGAACGCTAGAAATCGTGTTAGTCTGAGGGTTATCCTCCAAATGGCGGACCACGCGCTCAACTAACGTTCCAGTTTTCCCACTGCCCGCCCCGGCTTCCACACAAAGGCATGAGCGGCTTTCTAAAACCCTAACTTGAGAAGGATCGAATAAATCAGCCATTTTCGCCTCCCCGGCAAAGCTTAAGGTATTGGCAGTCAGGACAATTTTGAGGGTCAATATCGCTTAGCTGGCCATTGATTAACCCCTCCCATAGTTGAGCTAACTCCTCACCGCTGCCAGATTCTATCTCCACCGAGCCAGGTCCGCCCCTAGCGTCGATAAACTCTAAAAAAGTCCTTGCCGGTAATTTAAAATAATGGCTGGCGGCCAAACCATAAAGGATCATAGGCCAGTGAAAACCAGGCCTAGGAGCTTGCTGGTCAGGTTTCCAATTTATGCCCTCTTTATACATATAAGAATAGGTCGTTTTATAATCTATAACTTTTAGCCAAGGCACAGCTTGCTCCTCTGAGATTACTAAATCTAAGCGATCGACCCGGCCTTTGAGATAAAAGTCTCCTGCGGTCGAACTCACCATAAAAGGCTCGGGCGAATCACTAGTTAAATCACCAAAAGACCACTCTAAGGCCATGATTTTCCCATCTACAAGATCTTTTTGAATATCTCTTTGGCGGCCGAGCCACTCTAAGAGATATTTTTCCAGTTCCTTAACCCTTATCTCCCAAAGGGGACGCCGACCAACCGGCCTATGGCACCACTGCCGATGGGCCTGCTCCCAGAATATATATTTAAGGCGATCTTTTTCAAATTCTGAACTCTTTTTTTCCATCAAAGGCCTAAAGAAAATATTTAATACAATGTGCAAAAGATTACCCCGATCAAAGGCCTGCCATTCTTCCAGAGGAGGGCCGATGATTTCTAAGCGCCAAAGCTCTTGAAATAGAAAAATCCTAGGGCATTGGTAGCGCGAGGTCAACTGAGAGATATTTAGAATTGGTCGACCGCGGTAAAGGGGCAGGGCACTGAGCCAAGCGGATAAAAAGGACTCGGGGATTTTTTTTAGTTCCCAAATTAAACCTTGACGCCTTTTAGCTATAGAGTCCCAAGTTTGCTCTGGTTTATCGAAACCAGACATAGAAATAAATTCTGGTGGCACCTTACGCTCCACTCCCTCGAAGGCCAAGCGCATCCACAGCTCGCCTCTTTCGCAAACGCGCTCAGCTGGCTGAGGCAAAAGCCAACCCGTGCGGACGGCTGTCAAATCTTGAGCTGGCCACAAATTCTTAAGGCTTTCTATTAAAGGTGAGGGTAATAGAGGACGCAAATCTTCGGTGGAGGAATGGTAAGATAGGGTTACTTTCTTAGCCTGGGCTAAGGCTTGGGCCACCATCTCTTCTTGGCTTTGATAATTTTCCGCAGCCCCAGACCATAATCGGCGGCCAAGCTTAGTTTTAGCTAGGTTTTCAACTAAACTCTCCGGCCACCAACAACCGTCGGCCTTAGCCGCGGGAAAGACCTTTTCGTTAAGACCCATCAAAAACAAGGCCTCAAAACGACAGCCGTGTAAATCGTTATAATTTAATAGATTAACCCCCGAAGGGTTGGGGCCAAGTGCGCAAACCGAATATTTAGATAAGATCTTGCCCAGCCAAAGCTTAAAAATAGAAAGGCTGGTCGGGGGAGCCTCGGAGCTTTGAAAGGCCTCGAAAAGCTCTCTAAAGGCGGCCGAGAGTAACTCAACCGCCTGGGTTTCTGTCTCTATTTTTTGCCTTAAGCTGCGAGAGGCTTCCGTCTCCGGCCCGTTGACCGGGGGTAGACCTGGCCAAGAAAGAGAGGATAATATACTTTGAAAGCGATCGCGAAAGGTCTTCCAAGTTTTGGCGGAGGCTAAAGTGGAACCGCTATTTATAAGCCATTGAATGACCTCTAAAACCCTTCCGGCTAATTCTTTCCTTTGATTATTAAAGATCTTCTCAAGATTATTGATAAATCCGCCCTCGGCTCTATTGTCGGTCACCCCAGCCTCTATTAGCTTTTTACGGCCCAAGCCTTGGAGTTCAAAGACAAAATAAGGCGACTCTAAAACCTTTAAAACCCTATTTAACTCCCAATTTGATCCCCAAAGATCTAAGAGATCTAAAATAGCCTCCACCGGCTTTTGAACTCTCAGAGGCTCTCCACGCCTATGATTAAAATTAAAGCCAAAGCGACGGCCTACGTCTTCTAGGGGCTCAAACCAACCCTCTAACGTGGGCACGGCCACGGCCAAGCGATGAGCTGGTGAGCCTTCAACTAAAAGGGCCTTAAGGTGCCTCCCCACCTCCTCGGCCTCATGGTAGCGAGTGGGGGCGTTTATAATAGCTAGTGATTGATCGAAGGGTGGAACCGGACCATATTTTTTCTCATCGTAAACTGGGCCCAAGAGGTTTTCGGAAGCGTGGAGTAAGCAAGGTGAAATACCCTTATCGTTCTCGCCCGGCCCCTCGCTCCAAGTAAGGTTTAAATTCCCCAAATCCTGGCCGCTCTCTAGCTCTTTAACTAGCCTTAAACTTTGGTAGCCATAGCTCCCAACTATCTCCTCACGCCTAAGCCATTGTGGGGCCGTTAAATAGACCTCCACCCTAACGTTAACTGAAATAGCTTTTAAAAGCTCAACCTCAAAGGGGGAAAACCTTTGACTATGTTGACAATAGACTACTTCTATCTTTTCTAAGACTTTAAAGGTTTTTTTGGCCTTAAGGGCCTCTATTAGCTTTCTTCTACGCCCAAAATCGTCGTCGCGTTTTCCCAGCCAGCGCTCATAACGGCGACCAAGGGCAGCTAGACGTGCGCTAATGGCCACGGGGGCTAATTTTTCTAGCGTCTCCCACTCCACCCCAGCTAGCCTTAGGCGGTCGAGCCCATCGCCTAGCTGCTCGGCTAGTTCCATAACCCTAGCCGCGTCCTTTTGGCCCGGAAGACCAAGTTCGTCCCAAATATCAGGGGCTAGAGAGTTTAGGATAAAGAGCTTATGCCAGGGGTTTACCGTGGCCGGACCCAATTGGGCTGACAAGAGTTTTTCTAAGACGTTAAAGGTATAGATTTTGGGACCTAAAATCACCTCACGCTGAGAACAAATCTCTTCCGTCAGCTGTCTTAAACACTGCTCGTTAGGAACGACCATCAAGGCTTGGAAAGGAAAAATCGGCTTTTCAAAAAGGCTCTTCCAGTGAGGGTAGATGATCATGGCCTACTCGCTAACTTATAGACATCCTCCCCTCCCTTAAGGAAGGGGATTACTACGGAACCTGAAGCTGAGGGCCTTCAAGTCACTTTAGAAGGGTTGTTATTTCGTCGACTGGCTTTATGGCCATGTCCCCCACAGGCCTTAAGCATGACCGCCAATAATCTTTAAGCCTAAGAAAGCCTGGTTAGGCCGCTCTTAGCCTCACCTTCCCTAGGTTCTCCCCCCAGGTTTTCGATTTAGATTTAGATATTTTTTTTATTCTGATTTCCTCAACTACAACGATATCGTGGTTTTTACTGATCGTAATTGAGGCCTTGTTCAAATATTCTTTACGAGCCCCGGCGATTAATTTATATCAAACTATAACCTAAGGACCGAAAACATTGGCCGCTCCATGACACCTCCCGCCGCCATCTGCCTTTGAGGTCTAAAGTTGAAACCAGCCAATCATTTCGGTTGTCAGTATAGATTACGTTTTATCTTTAAATATTTCTTTCCAAAAGTTATATTAATTTTTTCCTTTTACTTATGCTCTTTTGAACTTCTTCCGCTCTCTTAATAGCCGCTTCATATTTACGAAAAAGCCCTTGATAAGGCAAGACGTTTAGGCAATCTTCTATGATTACTATTTATAGGGTTTATAGATAGGCCGTTGGAATCAATAGGCTACCTTAGCCGCTTTAAGAGCAATTACCACCATAGCGAAGGGCAAGGGGCCAGAAATTCTGAGGCTCCTAAAAACGTTTAATTGAGTTTGGATTAAAAATAGAAGCCACTGGCTTCTAACTGAGATAGTAACGTTATATTTTTCTAATCTTCACATAAATATCATATCGATCTTCTTTAGTCAACAGCCTGAAAGAATTTTCTAGAGAGGCTTAATTGCTGTGACAAAAGTTTAGAGTTTAGTAAAGTTATTTAGCGGAAAACTGAAGCGAGGCCCCGCTTTCAAAATTTTTGCGAGTATAATGGACCCGTAAAGAACTCCAGTATGAAAACAAGATTCAAACCTGAAAGCTCCTTATATCCCCACCCTGAGGGCGGAGTTTTACTGCCCTTCTGATAAATTGCCGTTAAAGAAAACTAAAAAGATTGAGACGTCTGGGTGGCCTAGGGAACTCATAGTTAAGTGATAGGCCTTGGCCAGGGGAGGAAAAGAGTCAAATTGGCAATTGATGAGCGGCTGAGGGGGCTCAAATTCGGTTATCAGCCCGTGGTCAGCCCAATCAGAACAGGTGAGCCCAATAACTATATTTAAAAACTCGCCTAAAATATCGTCCACGCCTCGCTCAGATTTAGCCAAAGCCCCGCTCAAGCCAAGCTTTCCGGCAATGACGCTCGCTATCTCTTTAGCCGCCTCAGAGGTCTTAAATGCACAAACAAAAAAACCAGCTAACTCCTCTGGTCGGTCCTTAAGACTATGAAAGTCAACCTTGACTCCAAGGGGATAGCGGGGGCCCTCGTTTTCTTCGGCCTCAATGATTTCTAAGCGGTCGGGCTCTAAACCACTCATGGTCTTAAAAACCGTGGCGGCGTGACGGCCTAAGATCTCTGCTAAACGATGAAACACTAGCTCTCCATGGGTCCGAGCTATTTTAATTTAAAGTAAGCTCGGGAAAACTTGAAGTTTATTATGGCCCAAAGAGTGATGAAAGGTCAAGAAATGAATAACGGCCCTAGCCTTAAAGTTTTTTGGGCCTTAATATACTTTTATCGATATATTTTACAAATACAATTTATTTTCTAATATTTTTTTAACTATAAATAAAATTAAAGCACATCTAAATCTTCCGCTAGTTCTTTAAATCGTAACCGTTCACCTAGTCTTTTTTCCCCACGTTGCGGCTGGTAGCGACTTTCGAATTGTAATTAAGTTTTAGCATACCCTTGATCGCAGCGCAAAAAGTCCCCTTTATCAATCCTTAAATTTGCAACATAGCCATATTACTAGTTAATTTTTTAGACTATTTTGCTTTTAAGAAGTTTTTGCGCTTCGATCAATTTTATTTTTTTTAAACCTACTCTCAACGACCTATCCCCACCTTAAGTACTCTTAACTCTCTAGCCTAAATTATCTGCGCAATAATTATCTCATCTAGGCGGCTAAGGCCTATCTACCTATCAAGACGGCGACAACCAGGGCCTTGGAGAACGCTTCGACCTCCTGAGATAGGGTTAACTATAATTTTAGCCGAGATCCTCTCGGTCAGGGCTTGGATGTGGGAGATCAGACCAATGGTTTTGCCCTCCTGGCGTAGCCCGGCTAAAGTGCTAAGAGCCATTTCCAAAGCCTCTTCGTCTAAAGTGCCAAAGCCCTCGTCTAAAAAAAGAGAATCGACGCTGATATTTTCTCCGGCCATTTGAGATAGGCCTAAGGCTAAGGCCAGGCTAACGATAAAGCTCTCGCCGCCTGAGAGATTTTTAGTGGGCCTGATTTCGTCAGCCTGAAAAGAATCTTTAACTAAGGCCTCAAGGGGCTTTCGAGGGTCATGAAAGAGTTGGTAGCGATTATACATTTGCTCAAGATGTATATTGGCCAAGGCCGTCAGGCGATCAAAAGTGAGGCACTGAACGTAATTGCGATATTTTTTTCCATCGCTGGAGCCTATTAACTTATCGAGCCTCTCCCAGCGGCTGGCTTGGATTTTAGCCTGACTTAGTTTTTCTTGTGCCTCATGATAATCTTGTTTTAAGCGCTCGTTTTCAAAAAGCCGGCCGTTAAGGCGGCCCGTCTCTTCAGTTAAGTCTTTTTTTTGTGAGGCCAACTGGCTAAGCACTTCTTTTATAACCTCTCTTGTTTGATTGGTTAGCTCTTTGGCCCTTTCTTGAGATAAGCTCTTAGATTTATCTATTTGCAGAGTTTTTAGCTCTCCAGCTTTTTCGTCTAGCTCCTTAGCTTGCTCTTTTAATTTATTTCTTTCGTCAACTGAGAGCCTGGCTGAGCAAAAGGCTGATTCACCTTCAAAATCATACTCTTTTAAGCAGTTAAGAAAATTATTTTCAATTCTTTCAATATCTATTTGTCTCTTATCGAGAGATTCGGTTAGAGAGTTATGGGCGGTGCGATTTCGTTCGAGCTCCAATTCAGTTTTTCTGACACTCTGGTAAGAGAACTCAGAAACTTTAGCCGCCTCTTTAATTGAGCCTTCAAGTTTTTTTTCCTCGCTCTCTGGATCGTTTTGGCCAAATATTTCAACTCTGCGTTTTTTTAGAGAGTTTAACTCTCCTCTCGTTCGCTCTAAAATTAAAGCCGCAGACGCTCTTTCCTCCTTTTCCTTATCTAGGCGCTCATAAAGGGTGATTAGGGAGGCGTTTAACGAGGCAAGTTCCTTTTCTAGTTGCCCTTGACGCTTAAGTCTATTGAGCCTAAGCTCTCTTCTAGCCTCTAATGATTTTAGGGCTTTATCTATGGGGCCTTTTTCATTTAGTTCACTTAAGCTATCAGATACATTAGCTCTTACTAAATCGATTTCCAAGGCCAAGGCCTTAACTTCCCCTTGAGCTACTTGAGCTAAATTAGTTTCGTTTTGAAAAAGGGCCTCGCCCTTTTTTAGCTCTTTATCTAACTGACCCACCTCCTCAATGGCCACCTCAAGTCGTTTAGAGAGCTTTTTAAGCTCTTCTTCGCCATTATCTATTTGAGCGATTAAGCTCTTTAGCTCGGCTTGCTCTTTAGCCTTTTGCTCTCTAAGTTTACTTATGTCGCTCTCTAAATTTGCTCCCATGGTTAAATTTAAGCTCTCACTTAGTTCTCTAAGCTGGTTTATTAATGGCTCTCGCCGCGATTCAATTTCTGCGATTAAAGTGCCCGAAAGTTCTAACTCCTTTTCACGCTTAGCTATTTCAAGACGCATAGCTTCAAGTTCTTTGGCCGCTTGGCGGGTCTCAGATTTGGCTTGCTTAAGGTTCTGCTCCGAGCCCTCTGTTAGCTTAGGCAGATTTTGAGCGTAAGGGTGCTGGAGAGAGCCGCACAAGGGGCAGCTCTCTCCTTCGACTAAAGAGCTTCTAAGTTGGCTTAAATTTTCAAGGTTAATTTTTAAGAGAGCTACACGCTCAAGCTCAATTAAATTTTTCTCCTTTTCCTCTAAAATAGCTTCTCTAGATAAAAGCAGTTCGGAAAGTTCGCTTAGCTTTAAGGCTAAACTTTCGCGCTTTTGGCTTATTTGCTTAGTCTTTAAATCTATAGCGCTTAAGTCCTTAATTACTGATAAGCCTTGGTTGACATTATTGGCCACTAGGGTTAGCTGTTCGACATTTTCTCCAAGTTGGGCCCGGTTATTATAGCGATAAAGGGCGGCCATAGTTAATTCCAACTCTGATTTAGCTCTCTTCAATTCCTCTAAACTCTCCGCCCTCTTTTTAAGCACCTCTCGGCTAATTTCTAACTCTTTCTCAAGCCGCTCCAGGGCCTTAAGCCTTAAATTCGCCTCTCGCTTTCTTTCACCAAGCCGATTTTCTTTTTTATTTAAATCCTGCGCCCTTTCGTTTAAAATCGGGATAAGCTCGGTAAGAGCCTCGTCGGCCTGGCTTTGAGATAAATTTAAATTAAGCTCCCCTTCTTCCTCTTTCTTTCGCTTTAAGGTCTTGTTTTGATTTTCTATCTCCATTTGTAGCTTTTCTATTTGATTTTTAAACTTATTTAAAGCTTCTAACCTACTATCGGCGTTTTTTTGCACTTCGTTAATAGTTACGTCTAGAACCCTAACCTCTCTAAATTTAGGTGAGGCTTTTTCTAGGCTCTCTTCTAGGCCTTTTAGGTTGTTAGTAGCCTCTTCCAGGGCCCTTTTGGCCTCTTGAGCGGCTCTATTTAACTTAGGGGCCTCGGCGGTCAACATCGCTAGCGCCGAACGCTCCTTATCTCTTTCAGAGCGCCTAGAAATTAATACCAAATAATCCCCTTCTAGTTCCACGGCCTTTAGAGCCAAATTATACCTATCTTTTAAGGGCTTAAACTCTTCTATCTCCCTATTTAAGCCCCTTTCGCGCTCATCTAATTGTTTAAGCTCATTTTCTAACTTTTCTAAGCCCTCCCGCCAAATAAGGGCCCGATTGTTAATTTCTATTTGGCTCTCAAAGTCTAATAATTGACTTTTAAAAAGGGAGGCTAAGTTCTTTATCTCGCTCTCTTCCTCTTGAGTTAAGAGCTTTATAGATTCTAAAGAGGCGCTCTTAAGCTCGTATTCTTTTTTTTCAGCTGAAAAACGCTCGCGAGTTTTTCTGGAGATTTCCGAATAAATTTCAGTGCCAGTAATCTTTTCTAAGATATCGGAGCGTACCGACTCTTCAGCCTCCAAAAAGGCGGCGAAGGCCCCTTGAGCCAACAAGGTTGAACGAATGAAACGATTGTAATCAAGGCCAGTAATCCTCTTTACGGCTTCTTTGACCTCGGTGGTTTTACTTTCTAATATCTGGCCATCACTGAGATCGGTTATATCATCTGAGAGTTTTGATAAAAAATGCCTTGCGGCCTGAAGGGCCCCGTCACTGCGCTTATAGGCCCTATTTTGCTCCCATTGGCATAGATAGCGACCCTCTTGGGTCCGAAATATAACTTCTGCTGAGCACTCAAAGGCCTTTCTAGACATAATCTCGTTTTCCGTTCGACTCACTTGGCTAAGCCTAGGGGTGCGACCAAAGAGAGCCAAGCAAAGAGCGTCTAGTATAGTAGTCTTACCTGAGCCCGTGGGCCCGACGATAGCAAACAAGCCGTCGTCTTGATAATCTCGTTGGGTCAAATCGATTTCCCAGCGACCGTAAAGAGAGTTTAAATTATTAAGTCTTATCCTTTCGACGCGCACTAGAAAACTCCTAAACTTTATTGCTCAAGGCTATCTTGCTCTAAGAGGTCGGTTAAGATTTGCTCGTAACAATCGGTTAACTCGAGCCAATATTCTTTCGGGGTCTCTTGGTCTTCCAAGAGTTTAATGAAAACTTCCTTAGGACCCAAACGCTCCAAACAATGAGACTCTTCGGCCAAACTTAAGGCCGCGTTACGTAAACTAGCTTGCCTTATGGCTAAAATCTCTATTTTTGAACCCTCAACGGCCGCTTCTAAACTCGCCCGAAGATCTATCTCTAACGGCTGCCCCAGATGAGTGACGTCGACCCAGGCCTCAGAGCCTAAGGCTTTCATTTGAGTTAGCTCTTTAACTAAATTATTTAGATCGCCTTCTAAGCGCCTAAGCTCTTGAAAAACAGGAACCTTAATCAATTCTATCCTTGGAGGACTCTCTTGATTAAATTCGACTAGGCAGAGGCTTTTTTGTTGGCCGCATTCGTTAAAGCCCATGGGTATGGGCGAACCGCTATAGCGAATCAGTTCGTTTCCGCCCACCCTTTGGGGGATATGGAGATGACCTAAGGCTAGATAATCAAAGGCCGGCATAGCCTCTATCGGTAGGGCGGATAACGATCCCACGCGGCTCTCTCTAACCCCATCGCCCTCTAACGTCATCCCTCCCCTCATAAATAAATGGCCAATAGCCACCATAGGTAGATTTCGATTTAGAGAAAGGTTAATCTCTTTAGCCTTTTGAAAGGCCATTTGATATTTCTCAGAAATAGCCGTGTTAATCTTTTCCTCACGACTAGCCGAGCTTTCCCCCAACTGGGCCGAACGCAGATCGCCCTCTCGTAAATATGGTATGGCACAAACTATCATCTCGGGGTGCCCCTGTAGGTCTTTAAGAATCAAAATCTCTTTATTTAGCTCAGCGTCGGCTAGACCTACCACATATATCCCCATACTCTTTAATAGCGAGGCCGGGGCCTCTAAAAAAGAAGGGGAGTCGTGATTGCCGGAAGTAACGATGACGTGACGGCAGCTAGGGCTTATGGCTATCTTACGTAAAAAGTCATAGTAGAGTGTTTGGGCTCTATTAGTGGGGGCGCTACTATCAAAGATATCCCCGGCCACAATCAAAACCTCAATCTCTCTTTCATTAATTAGCTCAATTAACCAATTGAGGAAGGAAGAGAACTCATGATATCGCCTTCTAATTTTATAAAGGCGTCGAGAAAGATGCCAATCTGAGGTATGCAATATTTTCATGTGATATAGATCTTTCAAAATATTAAGTATATAAAAAAAACTAACTAACGAGCTTACTCTGGCCTGAAACCTATAGCCGATAAGGCCTCCAAGTAGCCCTAAAATAACTAAAATAGAGAGGAGCTGATAAAAAAATAAAATTTATAGATTTTTAAAATTATCCACAGGCTGACGCTTAAAATTACAAAGCTTTCCATCCCAATTAGGATCTAATAGCCAAATTCGTTCTTCTATTTGAGGGTGAGAATTAAGTTTGGAGGCCGATTTTAGGCGGTCAGGCTGAGCTAAAAATAAAGACCTATAACGGCCCGCCCCGGCCTTATTAATCCGAGAGCCGCTCTCTAAGCCGCCTATTTTTTTTTAAGTAGAGGCTAAATGGTTAGGTGCCCCAGTGAGAGTTAGACAGAGCTTATCGGCCAAAAAAATCCGCCGACGGCTAAGGTAAGGTTGGCCAACCCAAGTGATGATCAGACAAATAGGATTAAAAATTATATCGAACGCCTGATTAAATAGCTCATATTCACTCATATAGCGAAAATCTCTATCTTTATTCTTGACCATTTTAGGGAGAAAAAAATGAGTCAATAAGCTATTTATGACCGTTTGATAAAAAAGATCGCCTAAACTTATTCTAGAGAGGGCCTGGATCACCAGAGAGGTTAGTTCCTCTATATTTAAACGCCTCAGAGCGCCGTAGGTCACAAACAAAATCGAATCGTTCTTATCTCCTAAAATTAAGGCGTTTAT
>JAITQT010000197.1 GCA_031288745.1 Deltaproteobacteria bacterium | reverse complement strand
TCTTAGCCGACGAGACAGAGCGAGCGACTATCAAACTCTCCCGCGCTTAGCGGTATACAGGGTACGAGCTTATCTCTAACAGAAGAACCACTAGCTTTTACGGCCGGCCTGATTCAACTAACAAATTTCCCGCCCTTAAAGGGCCTAATGACCCCGCGCCTTTCTTTTAATTGGTCTGGTTATATAGTAGAGGCTCAGCGACGGTTGAGTCAAGTACGCCGTTAAAAACGCTCTAGGCGATACTGCGCCTAAAAATATCACGGAACTTACACGCAAACGCTGGCTGATTGAGCAATATTAGTCTGTCCTGGACTTAGACAATTATGAAGGAAGGATTTGGATCGGTTGGCCCCAATATATCATGATAGTTTTTGCGCTTCTTCTGTTTTTGCAACTTATACGCCAAAACTTTACCATCGGGCTTGGTGAGTTGTCCTCATTAAGGGATAGGAATTTACAAAGCTGTGAGCAAAGAATGAAGATGAGGATTGCGTGATTTACTTTTTGACTACAAAACAATTAAGACCGCTGTTTCAAGCTCTATTCGTAAGGGCCAAATCGTTATTTATAAAGAGTCATTAAAAAAATTAGCCACAGAATAAAGTTATTACGCTAAATCCTTCTTTACTAATTAGAATAAGGGGGATTGGTATTATAGGGGAGAGAGGCCAATATATCGCCGAAGGCCGTTTTAAAGCCGGCGCTATCAAGAGCAACCATGGAGGCTACCATAGCCTTAGCCTTCTCGCGCAGCTGGGTTAATCCAAAAGTATTTTGGTCCAAAAATTTTAGGGTTAGACCGTATCCGGCGCTCTCAACCTCGAAGTTGGGAAAACGCAGAAAATACCTTGCGGCTCCGTCAAAAAACTCTTTAATGGCCACCGTCAGATAGCCTGCTTGAAACATTAGCACCAACGGCTGTATTTCCGACTTCGACCTCGTTGAGGTCCTCGTTTAGGAAATTATCGGTTCAAAAAATCTCGTGAATCTGAAAGTTATCTCCCAAAAGCTGCGACAAAAATCTAGGAGGGCCGCTGTTAAGCCAAAAACTTCCAAACTCGATTTCATTAAAGACGCTAAAAACCGACCAAGGGCTTAAGAGGCGCGAGTTACCATCCCAGCAATAGCCGTCGTACTTATTGAGAAGTTCCTCTCTTAAGAATTAACGGTAGCGTCCTTGGAGAGGGAGCCCGTAGACACAAACTCCATTAGCTTTAGAGGTCTACCTTGAGGGTCCCCTGGGTCTTTTTCCTCCATTTGATCGTCGATAAAGCTATCCAACTCCTCTAAGGTAAAACCACAAATCTCTGCGAAATCTTCATCGAGAGTCAAATCATCGAGGATATTAAGTTTGGAGAAGACTGAGGTTTGGGAAAACTTGGTTATCCCCGTAATGAAGGTAAATCCGCGGCTGTCCTCGGCCGCTTTTAAAGCTCCGTAGAAGGTGCCCATGGTGCTCTGTATATCTTTGGCTAGCTCTGTATTTCCGATTTAGCTTAAGATAGGCGCGTCGTATTCGTCGATGAGCACCACCGGTTTGCGGCCGTATTTTGAGTAAAGAGCTTCAATCAGTTGCCTAAAGCAGCGCCCAGGGCTTTCGCCGTTAAATTTTACTCCTTCGCGATCGGCTATGTCCTTAACAGATGTGTATAAATCTGACTTCAGCCTTGCGACGCTATCAGAGCTGACATCTTTTAGCGAAAGACGGATGACAGGCCGAGGCGTCCAATCGTAGTCCGATTGATCAATCCATAGCCCCTTAATAAAGATCGCACCGACCCTGGTTAATCGCCTTGAGCGCACTCACCAAGAGCGACTTGCCAAAACGGCGGGGTCGGGAGAGAAAAAACGGATAATTGATTGCGAGTAATTGATAAAGAAATTTTGTCTTATCAGCGTAGAAATAGCCGTTTTGTCGAATAGTCTCGAAATCGGATTTGCCCAGAGGTATTTTCAACATAAGAAGTCTCGCGGCTGACTATAGTATCGGATAGGAAAAATTTGTAACAGGGAAAAAGGGCTTCTGATCGAGGAGCCCCTATTAACCCCATATTACCTTAAATCCAGTAGAACTCAAAGACCAAGACTTCCCTTAGTCGCACGACGAAGCGAGCAAAGAAACGAACCACTATCAAGCTTTCCCAAGCTGATGCTGTATACGAATACGAGTCAACCCTCTTTACTTAAGTTGTGAGAAATTCGAGCATCTTATGGAGTCGAACTCAACCGGCTTTTTCGCTCCCTGAGGCTCATAATGGCCCAAGGCCTTTCTTGGAAAAGGGAAAGGCCCGCCAGGGCAGCGACTTAAGTCTTAGCGTAAAATGGAAAACCATTTATTTCTTGAGGATACCTCTGGCTACAGGGGGGCGACTCCTACCATGATATAGACTTTCACCTCACTAACGTTGGACCTTGACGGGCGTACATTTATAAATAATAAATTTATGTTCCAGTTTTGGTGATTTTAAGCCACCAGCTTTAGCTGGTGGCTTTAGTAGCTCTTCTTAACTGAGGTTAGTCTTCTATGACAATAGGCCAATGAAATTAAGGTGACGTTGAATAAGGACCCTTTCTCCATATAAGTAGACAACTACCTTTATAATTTTTCCTTCAATCGTCCCTTCGGTACTATAGCCTCAGCTAACTTCTGAGGACACATTGGCCCATTAGCGAGCCCTTTCTCAATTTAATTGGCAGATGAACTCCCTTAGGTTAAAGCGTTAACTTTCAGCTCATATACCTACCGCATTTACATTCATAGTTCCGTTAGTATTGGACTTTGCTTTTTTTAGTGTCCGTTCACCAATGTGAACGTTTAAGGGCCAGTTCACAAAAGAGAACGTTACGGCGTCAAGCCTATTGACAGGGAAGACACGTACCGCAACAATGTAGCCCCCTATAGGAGTTTAGTAATTTTAACATTAATCCAAATTAAAATATATGGTTGGAGCAGAGAGCTAAGTAGAAACCTCAAAAGAACTACTGTTAAGATCTTAAGGGTAGGCTAAAACTAAATTACAACTCGAAAGTCGCTACCAGTCGCAACGTGGGGAAAAAAAGATTTGGTGAACGGTAATTTTTTTATAAGCTCGTCCGCTCATCTCTACCTGATACGATTTGAGGTTCCTCTGGCCAAAGGTTTAACTCCGGCTCTTTTGGATTAAGTCTCACAGCAGCCCCCCTAGCCTTTGGCTACCTCCTACTGCCAAGCTTGAAGCTGACGTTTTACCGTGTGAGTTAACGCTCCTAACGGGCACACAAAATAATACCAACTATGAAAAGGCCCTCCTCATAGTTGGCTTAATATTAGAACTTGGCTGCTGGCTTAACTGACTATACTTTTGAATTATGCCGTGACCCTTATCCATGGGGGGCACAATCTGGGAGAGCGAAAACTAAATTTATTTTCTAGTAAAAACCACGGTATGGGCCTCGGAGAGGGTCAAAAGATCTTTAAAAAAGCCAATCAAATCGTCCACCGAATCATAAGCAGCCAACATGGGCATGGCCTGAGTCTCATCTTTCTCAATAGGCTTAATAATTTTAAGCTGTACCTTACGCTTGGTGGCTAGTTCGATTACTTTACTCTCTAGGCCTTGAAAAAAATAGAGAGTCACGGTTTTATTATCAATCTTAGCCACCGTTATACCATAAATAGCCTCCCCAATCTTGGTCTTCAGACCAATATCATCAGCCTGGACTAAAAAGAGGCCAGGTTCAATACGGGTTAAGCTGGTTCGAAACGAAGACTTACCGTCTGAGGTAGAAACAGTAAAGGTATTAGAGTAATCCGTGGCCCTTAAAACTAGCTTTTGGTTATTAGAATCAGAATACTGACCGGCTAATTTAGGGATATTGGGATCGTTTCTTTCTTTAATAAGACTATCGACCTTCAAAACCATGCAGGAATTTAAAATTAAAAAAACTAGGACTAAGACCGAAGAAACGGTCAATTTTTTTAGTAAACTCTCCATCAAAACCTCAATTTTAAGGTGGACTATCTTTTTTTTGTCTTATAGGCCCAAGGCGTCGGATAAGGAATAATAACCAGGCTTTTGCCCATAAATCCAGACCGCGGCCCTAATGGCCCCGGCCGCAAAGTTGTCTCTTGAGTGGGAACGGTGAATTAATTCGAGCCTTTCTCCGAGACCAGCGAAAAAGACGCTATGGTCGCCCACAATATCCCCTCCCCTAACGGCCAAGACTCCGATTTCCTCTTCTGTTCTAGGGCCGACTAAACCCTGCCGGCCGCTCCTTAAAGAAGTTTTGGGATCCAAGCCCCTGGCTTGACACAAGCTCTCGTATAATTTAAGGGCCGTACCAGAGGGGGCGTCTTTTTTGAGCCGATGATGGGTCTCCACAATTTCGATATCAAAATCGGGGCCAAGGCTTTTAGCCATCATGGAGGCGATTTTATACATCAAATTGACCCCCAAACTCATGTTGGGAGACCACAGAACTGGTATTTTAAGACTAGCCACTTTTAAACGCTCTATTTGACTATCTTTTAGGCCCGTCACCCCAATAACTGCAGCTAAACCCAACTTTTCAGCTTTCTCAATATGACTTATGACCGCCTCGGGGTTGGTAAAATCTATATAAACGCTACTCTCGGCGGCAGCCTTTTGAAAATCGCCTAAGGTTTCGACCCCAATGAGGCCAAGGCCGGTTAAATTACCTATGTCTTGCGAGATATATTCCGATTGAGGGCTAATTAAGGCCCCGGCTAACCTTAACCTAGGGTGGTGATGAGCGGCCAAGATTAACTTTTGCCCCATGCGGCCCAAGGCCCCGCAAATGGTCACGGGAATGGAATTACTCATAATAGACTCCAACTAGTTAGCATATCCTTAAGGATTTTTTTTACATTATCGGAGGGCTCGCACATAGGTAGGCGCATCTGCGGGCTCATCCGCCCCATGAGGCTGAGGGCGTATTTGACGGGGATAGGGTTAGTTTCTAAAAACATAGATTTAAAAAAAGGTAGCATCTTAAAAAATAAAGCCCGGCTAGAGGCTATCTCCCCGCTCTCCCAAAGCCGCCACATCTCGACCATGGGCTTGGGGATAACGTTGGCGGCTACCGAGATGACCCCGCCGCCGCCCACGGCCAAGAGGGGTAAGGTCAAGCCGTCGTCGCCACTGGTAACCAAAAAATCAGGGCCGCACAACTCAATTGTCCTAATCATCTGATTTAAATCCCCGGTGGCTTCCTTAACTCCAACGATTAAAGGATGCTTGGAGAGCCTAAAGATAGTATCGGGCATAATATTTACCGCGCAGCGGCCTGGGATATTATAAAGAACTACCGGCAACTCGCCCGCCTCAGCTACGGCGATGAAGTGCCGATATAATCCCTCTTGGGTGGGCTTATTGTAATAGGGAGAAACTAACAAAAGCCCAGAGGCCCCCGTCTTTTTGGCGTGACGGGCCATATAAATAGCCTCGGAGGTGGAATTTGAGCCAGCCCCGGCTAAGACCGGCACGCGGCCTTTAGCCGACTCAATGGTCTTAGCCACCACTTGATTGTGCTCGTCGTGCGACAAAGTGGGAGACTCGCCTGTAGTGCCACAAGGCAAAATAGCGTTGACCCCTGACTCAATCATCCAATCGACGTGCCTATCAAGGGCCTCGTAATCAACCTCTCCGTTAAGGAATGGCGTGACAATAGCGGGAATTACGCCCCTAAAAGAAACATTAGACATTTAAATCGCCTTACCCTTGCAGCGGGATTATTACTGCCCGCCGGTTTACTTACGAAACATA
>JAITQT010000106.1 GCA_031288745.1 Deltaproteobacteria bacterium | reverse complement strand
AATGTTAAAATTACTAAGCTCCTATAGGGGGCTACATTGCTGCGGGATGTGTCGTCCCTTTCAATAGGCTTGGCACCGCAGCGTTCTCTCTTGTGAACGGGCCCTTAAATGTTCACATTGGTGAACGGACACATCAAAAGATAAATTAAGTCGCTAAACAGTAGCAAGACATACCCGAAGAACCACTTGGATTTCTAAAGAGCCCCCAAGGCAGTCTCAAATTTAAGTAGCAGGAAAAGACCTTATTGGAGGGCACCAGAGAATTAGTTAACCTAAATAAACTTAAACCAACCCCTAAAGGTGTGATTAAGAGCCAAAGATGGCAGGGCAAATCAACATACTTACGTATTCTGACTCGTGTAACCGGGCTGGCCTAAGCGAGAGCGGGACATCAAGACAGGGTTAATCATTTTCAGGCTGTAAACGCATACGAAGCAATATCTGATTGTTATATCAATATATAGTCACAAACCCCTAGTCGCAAATATTAATTTTGTAGCCGTTAACAAGCCCTTCCAGGAGGCCGAGCACACTTTGATATTTTAGCAGCGCATTCTATACGTTGTAAGGTCTACCTTTAATGGATTTTTCAAATTTCGAGGGGAATACCAATCATTAGCCCATATTTGGCCTTTCTTCAGTCGCCAAGGAAGTTAAAAACCTGGTCATGAAGAGGCCTGGTGAACAGTTACCAAATATCCTTATCTAATAATAAAAAAACTACCTAAAGAAGACTAATTTCTTTAAAATCAATCAAAAATTCAGCCAAAGGTAACCCCACAATATTAGTGTACGAGCCGTTTATCCATTTCGTAAAAATTCCTCCACCCGATTGAATGGCGTAAGAACCGGCCTTATCTGCCCATTCCCCTAGAGATAAATAGTTTTCCACATCCCACTCAGTTAGATTTCTAAAAGCGATTTGGGTTGATAACGCTCGCCTTCGAAAGGCTCCTTTGGGAGTAAAAATAAAGTAACCGGTAATTACTTCATGGACCTTTCCAGATAAGGCAAAAAGCATTTTTCGAGCATCTAAAATATCTCGAGGTTTACCTAATATCTCTCCATCCAAGACCACAACTGTATCGGCCCCCACCGTGGCCAAACCTTCAGGGTTGGGGCCGGCTTCGAGGGCTTTTTTTTCGGAAAGCCGTAAGACTAAATCAAAAGGGCTTTCTCCCGTAAGTTTTTTTTCATCGACTGAACTACCCCTGACGATAACCTCGAACCCGGCCAACTCTAAGATTTGTTTTCGCCGAGGCGAGGCTGAGGCTAGGATGAGACGCGAAGAACTAGCGGTCTCTAGGTCAGTTAATTTTTTATAATTCAAAGCTTATCTCCTGACAAAGAGAAAAAACGTCTGGCGTTTTCAGCAGTCAAAGCCGCGGCCTCAGTCGGCCCTGTTTTTAGGACTTGGGCCACAATCTCCAAATGATTAACTAAAAGGGCTGGTTCGTTGCGGCGGCTGCGGTGGGGAACTGGGGCTAAATAAGGAGAGTCGGTTTCAATTAAGATTTTATCTAGAGGCGTTAATAGTACTGACTCCCTTAGCTCTTTAGACTTGGGAAAAGTTATGGTCCCGGAAAAGGAAATATGAAAATCTAGCTCCAAGGCCCTTTGGAGTTCCTTAGGACCCGCCCCGAAGCAATGGAGTAAAAGGCCTTTAAATTTATCTCTTTGAGGGGAGAGTAATGAAAATAAATCGTCGTAAGCTTCGCGACAATGAAAGATAACTGGTTTATCTATTTGCTGGGCCGCTTCTAAAAGAGAGATTAAAACTCTCCTTTGGACGGCGCGATCAGCAAAATTATGAAAATAGTCGAGGCCTATTTCGCCAAAGGCCACCACGGCGGGATTTTTGGCCAGTTCTATTAACTCGTCTAGAGCCCTTTCATTAAAACGCTCGGCCTCGTGGGGGTGCCAGCCCACAGTTGGATGGAGCGCGGGGATCTCATGGGCTGTTTCTATAACCATGCGGCTACTTAAAACGTCTAAGCCCACGTTAACCACTCGTTCCACCCCGGCCGCCCGAGCATTTTCTAACACTTGATAAAAATCGGTATCGAATGCAGGTAAAAAGAGATGACAATGACTATCTATAATATTCATATAAATCTTTAAAAATATTAATAAAATTTTTATCTATCAATTTAGATAAATTGTACCCGTTCACCAAGTATTTTTTTCACCACATTACGGCAGTTATCGACTTTCGAGTTGTAATTAAGTTTTAACATACCCTTAAGAGCTTAACATTAGTTCTTTTGATGTTTCTACTTAGCTCTCTTCTCCAACCACATATTTTAACTTTGATTAATGTTAAAAATACTAAGCTCCTATAGGGGGCTACATTATTGGGGTATGTGTCGTCCCTTTCAATAGGCTTGGCCCCGCAACGTTCTCACTTGTGAACGGGCCCTTAAACGTTCACCTTTGTGAACGGACACGATAAATCAAGGCATCTTTGAACTCGACTTAAAATAGAGTTGGCTAGAGCGCTCTCTCCTATGTCAGCGTTAAGGCGCGTGAGCCCCGGACAAGGCAGGTTGGGCTGGCCAATAATATCGTAAATAGCCTTGACTTTCCTAAGGTAGCTATCTTTTTCAAAGATCGGATCCCTGCCCCCCCTTAAGGTCGTCCGCTCTAGAGAGACCTCAAGATCTACCTCTAGCAAAAAAGTTAGGTCCGGCCAAGGAAATATCTGGTTAGCTGCCAAAATTTCTTCTGGCGAAAGAGCTTTAGAATCGGCATTATCAAGCTCTTGCAAGGCACCTTGATAGGCCACGTTACTAAGTATATAACGGTCCATAATCACGGTTATCCCTTCAGACAGGGCCGGAAGGAGGTTTTCTTTCACATCAAGGGCCCTATCTTCCAAAAACAAATTAAGCTCTTTTTGGGGTTCACGCAGGCCTTCGTTTTGAAAAAATAGGCTACGAACGCGGGCCCCGACATACCCGGAAGTCGGTTCGTTTAAAATCAAAGCCCCGCCGTAGCCTAGCCTAGCTAGGTTTTCTTTAAGTAATCTAGCTTGAGTGCTTTTTCCGGCCCCGTCTAAGCCTTCTAAGGCCACGAAAAGACCGCGGGCCGGTGAAGGTCCCGGCCCGTCTAAATTGGACTTAGCCAATGTTTTTCTCTCAGTGTTCGTTCACAAATGTGAACGTTTAAGGGCCCGTTCACAAGTGAGAACGTTGCGGTGTTAAGCCTATTGAAAGGGACGACACAACCACAACAATGTAGCCCCCTAGAGGAGCTTAGTATTTTTAACCTTAATCCAAGTTAAAATATATGGTAGGAGCAGAGAGCTGAGTAGAAACCTCAAAAGAACTACTGTTAAGATCTTAAGGGTCTGCTAAAACTTAATTACAACTCGAAAGTCGCTACCTGCCGCAAAGTGTAAAAAAAAAGACTTGATGAACGGTTACTCTCTCAAATATATTTATATTTCAAATAGCGAATCAAGAATTTAATCTTATAGCTATCTTGCGTCAATTTCAGGTATTGGGATCGGGTAAGCGAACGAAAGGTTTTTCCATTTGGACCGTTTTAGTTTGGTCGTTATTGTCGGTTAAGGTTACTTTAAGGACGTAGCTACCCGCTTCTAAACCTCTCATATTTAAGGTTATAAAAATCATAAACTGAGTGTTAAAGGTTCTGATGCCGGTTTTACCATAGGGGCCAAGATTGTCGTTTCCACCTAAAACCTGACCTTCGGAATCTAGAACGCTTAAGGAAGCAATGACCGAGTATCCATAGGTGCCGTCGGCCTCTTTAATTTGAGTATAGCCAAAAGGCTCGCAATAAAGGATCAGTAATTCGTCTTGACCGAATTCTTCCCCCACTTTTGGGGTGTAGATACCAAATTCGTCCGGAGGTTCAGTGACGAAGGCCACGTTGCGGACTCCGAGAGGGGATAGGTTCCAGATGGCCTCCTGAGCCTCCCAGATGGACTCTAAGGCTGTTATGTTATCGCCCACCGAATGAGCGTTCTGAGCTCTCGAAAGCGCGTTCATGGCTGCGTTTTGAGCTTTCGCCAGCGCGTCCGTAGCCGCATCCTGAGCCAAAAGTCGTTGGTCAGACCAGGTTAAAAAAAGTAAGTAAAACAAACAAATAAATAAAGTAAAACGTTTAATCATTATAACGTTCCTTATGATAGTTAAAGTTATACATCAATATTAATAATTTTTATAGACAATTAACCCGGTTAAATCTTTAGACTTTGAAAATCAATCGCTTAACGAAAGCCGTTATCCATCAAGGCTGACTTTTATAGGCTTTTCAATCAATCTAAAGCTTAGCCCGCGTTTTTAACAAAAACGTCGGCTGAATTTAGGAAATTAGGGCTAACGAAAGCATCTCTATTAGCCCCAAATTATTAAACATCTTCCCTTACTTCGGGGTTGATTGGGAGCCGGAGTCCTTATCGGTATCTAAGGTCGCGACGCCAGTTTCGAGATCGTAGGTGCCGCTTATTATTTTTAAATGACCTTCCTTAACTGCCTTATCTAGAGTAGGGCTAATTAACGGTAATTGATCCTTAAATATCACTGCCGAAAGTTCAGCCGCCGTCCTGAGGCGCTTGGCGGCATCAATGTTTTTAACAGCTTGAGCTACTGGAGAAAGCTTAGTCAGTAATTCTTTTAGAGCGCCTTCTTCCTTAGCCTCGGTTACCGCAGCCTCTATGGCCCCGCAACCGGTGTGACTGAGCACCACAATAAGCGGCACGCCAAGGTGGGCGACTGCATACTCTAAAGAGCCTACTTGATCGACGCCAGGAACGGCACCGGCGGCCCTAATCACGAATAAATCTCCAAAACCCAAATCAAAAATCTTTTCTGGCGGCACTCTCGAATCAGCGCAAGAGAGAATAGCCGCTATAGGTTTTTGACCTTCTTTACTTAATTTAGTCAAAATTTCTTTAGATTGATGCGGATTGATAGATTTTTCAGCCACAAAACGAGCGTTGCCTTCCCTTAAGTTCTTAAGGGCCGAATCGGCGTCGATGGGGTTTTGCGAGCCATGACCGGAAGAAGTTTGAGTGGCTTGGCTATCGGCTGAGGCCTGTGATGTGCCAATTAAACCAATGATCCATACGGCGGTTAGAACGGATAAAAAGACCAGAAACGTCTTAAACAACGACAACCTAGTCCTACAAAATAGAGCGAGGCTCGCTAAAGTAATACGGTGATCGAACATAAAACCTCCAAAAATTTAAAAAGTTTAAAAAAGTTATTAAAAAAATAAAAGGCTCCCCTGGTTTCGGTTGATAATAATTCTACCCAAGCGAACCCTTTAAAGTCAACTATTTAAACAGTAAAAAAAATCGACTATTACGGGCAATTGTTCTCGGTTCAGTACGGCCGCGAAACATGAGAAAAATAGCGAAGTAGATTTTGAATCAAAATAAACGTCAAATCATTTGGCGGTACTTTCATTAGCCTTATAATGCCGAAACCCCGGCCAACCTTAAGCTAGCCGGGGTTCCGTAAAGGGCGGTGGGATCTCCTCGCCCATGTTTAATATGACTAAGTCGTTTTGAAAAATTATCCGATGAGACTGAGGGCCAGCTGCGAGAGGCTGTTGGCTTGAGCCAGCATTGAAGTGGCCGCCTGAGCCAGAACGTTGTTTCTGGTAAATTCAGTCATCTCGAGAGCCACATCTACATCGGAAATCCGGCTCTCCGCGGCCTGAAGGTTTTCGGCTTGCACGGTAAGGTTGGTCATAGTGTTCTCCAACCTATTTTGGAGAGCGCCTAAATCTGCGCGAATCTTATCTTTGGTGTTGATAGCTTCGGTGATGGCGTCAAGGGCCTCTTGAGCTGCCGACTGGGTCCTAACTTCAGCCCCCTTCCAGGGGCCATCGGCCGCGTTTTGGATCTCAACGAAGCTATTGCGATCCATACCGTTGATGATGCTATCGAAGAGGTTAGGGGTTTCGATTTCGCCGGCATTGGCAATCCAAATATCGCGCTGGTCGCCCACGTCGCGGCCGTTGAGAGTAACGTTCCAGACTTCGTTACCGAGGCTCGCCTTAGTCTGGGTGGGTTTCATAGTGGCCCAATGCTGGCCACCTAGGCTAAAAGTGGTCCCTGAATTATTAAAGTTTCCGGTTTCTTGGTTTTCAAAGCCTACGTAATCAAGAGCTAATCTTGAGTTCTCATCGCTTCCGGCCACATCGCAGGCTAATAGATCGTTAAAGTTTCCTCCCTCTTTGGTGAACACGTAGACAGTACCCGAACTTGCGCCCGAGCCGATCATAGCCCAGAATTGGCTGTTAACGTTAGCGTTTATGGCCGAGGCCAAGGCTCTAGCCGTAAAAAGGCTAACATCGCCGCTATTTGAGGCCACCTGGAAGATATCTTTGCTACTATCTATAGCCCCCTCGACAATCTCGATCATTCCGGCCCCCTCCGTCGAGTCGATGTCAGCGGGCAAAACTGTCGGCCCATTAAATGTCGTTAAGGCAGTGGTGCCGATTCGAGAATCAAGACCGTTCAAGGCGGCGTCTAAGTTGTCATAAGTAGGATCGCCTGCGCCTAAGCCTCTAGGCTCAAAACCGGTCACTTCGTTGGCGAGACCTAAATTTCCGGCTTCAGTGTTAATTTTATTAGCCATTGTCGTGAAATCATCGCCAAGAGCATATATACGCGTGTTGTGTGAGCTCCCTACTTTCCCTAGCAGTTGCGCCGCCGCCTCGGCAGTTGATGTGCTTGGAGTAACGCCCGTGGCTTTTTGGGTATAGGCACCAGGAGTAACTGCGGTAGTAAATTCGGCTAAAAGATCGGCTGCGTCGGCGATATTGGCAGCAGCGTTAAAAGATACCTGATTAAAACCTAATTGACTGGCCACACTGGCATCGTCGGTCCACATGATACCACTGGTCCAAAGGTTAAAAGTGAGCATCGCGCCAGCAGCTACTGGATAGCTTATACCGCCAGCCGCTCTCGCAGAAATTAACCCGCCAGTAGATAGTTCGGCATCCATAGTAATACCAGTAGTAGTAGCCATGGCGGATTGAAGATTTAATGTGACTTCCTGGAATCCGCCTAAGGTGTTTGCTACGGTCGCGCTCGTAGTCCAGCGACCTTGAGTATCTACGTAAACACCAGTCTCGAAGTTGGCGCTGTTAGTCCCGTCAGAAACGAAACCGGCCAAAGAGTTAATGAAGGCATTGTTGGCGAGGGTATTAGCGTTGACGTTAGACGTCTGCATGGCTGAAACTATAGCGACCATCTCAGTCCAGCCAAGTTGATTAGCTAGGCCTCGGTCGGTAGTATAATTGGTTCCATTAAACCAGATACCGGCGGAAACAAGGGTTGTTGTATTAGTGCCAGAACTATAATTATACGGTAAAGCGTCTACGTCGCTTCCCGTATAGGTGACAACGGCGGCTGCGGACGTATAGCCTCGAGCTGTAACTTCAAAGGTAACCTCATAACCATTAAAGCCAAGTGCCTGAGCTAAACCTGCGGAGTTAGTCCAGCGACCGTTTCCAAGGTTGTAGATCCCAGTGCTAAAGTTAGCCGATCCTTGTGGCATTGAGGTTGCGGTAATGCCAAGACTAGCCAAGGTGACAACGGCCGTAGCAGCTTGACCGGCTGAGGTTAATAATAACCCTCCGTTAGTCATAGCCGCCAAAGCGTTAGCTAAAGCCGCCTGACCGGCCGCCGCGTCATAACTACCAAACACCTCTTGACTGAGACTTAAAGTATCCCCGTTTAAAAGGGTCATGAGAGAACCAGTAGCCCAAAGATTTCCTCCATCGGCAGTGTTGTTCTCAAATTCATCGTTTGTGTAAGTGAAAATATAGGAGCTAGTGAATTCCTCCCCGCCCCTGGCGACAGCTTCCGAGCCCCAGAAGTAGGCCTCGTCGCCCACACAGACCGCCACGGTCCCGCCAGCTGAGATTCTTTCTTGGAAGGCTGCGGCCGAACCTATCTGAACTCCAACCCGGCTTTGGGTTCCGGCGTTGACCTTGTTGATGAGATCTTGCAAGCTATCGGTTCCGCTAACCGTGTATCGACCGGCCAGATATTTACCAGATAAGAGAGCGGCGTCGTTATCCTCAGTCCAATCCCAGTTGTAGCCGTAGCTAAAGGTTTGTCCACTAATGAAACCAGCCGCGCCGTCAAGGCTTTCGTAACCAGCGGTGCAGCAACCGGGACCAGCCAAAGGCCCGGAGCCGGCGGCACCTTGGCCCCAGATGTCGTTTTTAGCGTCTCCCCCGATCCTTAGCCCGGTAGAACTAGTGGCCCTGGAGTCTCCGATATTTACAAAGTAATAGTCTTCGGCCTGGTCATTACTAACGCCAAAGTGAATCTTTAAGCCTTGCCCACTATGCTGGTTGGTAACCGAGCCGTCTAAAAGCTTAATCCCGTTAAAATCAGTGGCGGTAGCGATACGATCGATTTCAGCGGCCATGGCCTGATATTCGGAGTTGATGATCTCCCTTTGCGCCGTGGTGTAAGTGCCGGTAGCCGCCTGCTCGGCCAGTTCTTTCATACGCACGAGCTTTTCGTCGATTACGCCAAGAGCCCCGTCAGCCGTCTGAATCATGCTAATGGCGTCGGCGGTGTTGCGGATGCCCTGATTCATGGTGGCGATGTCGGCCCGCATCATTTCTCTGATGGCTAGACCAGCAGCGTCGTCAGCAGCGCTATTGATGCGCAGGCCCGAAGAGAGTCTCTGGACACTGGTTGACAACCGATCATAAATAGTGCTCAAGTTGCGAGCAGCATTTTGTGCTGTCATGTTGTGATTGATAATAAGAGCCATTTGAATCCTCCTTGAGTATGTGCGGGCTTCCTTGCCCTCGCTGGGTTCTGATTTTCCAGCGATTTTCTTTAGAGCTAAAGCCAATCACCGTCTATCACCTGATTGAACTAGAGCTCGATTATAAATTTACTCGGGCTCGGACCGTTTTTAACTCAGGTCCGTTTTGATTAACTTATCGACCAAAAAATCACAACCTTAAGCTTTTTTAGCAACTAAATTAAACTTTATAAATTGTTAGACCGTCTATTCTACTAAAATAAAAAATCTAAGAAGCTTATTAAACAAGAAAATCATTTTTTTTTGATTTTACTTTTGGAAAATCTTTTACAAACAGTAAGGTGAATGTGATTGTCAGCTCTATCAAATCATAAAGCCCCCGGTTAGATAATTCTATCAATAGACTTAACCTTAAGGTAGTGCTATGGAAAACAAGCTCTTGTTTAAGCTTAAATCATCTCTAGATGGTGCCGATTCAAGGCGAAAGCCTTGCAGCAATCATACGGCCACATTAGGCCGAAGTTCCTTGGGTAAGAAAAAAAAAGGATGTAATTTTCAATAGTTATAAAAAAAATTATTTTTTCCTATGGGTACATTGGTACCTTCTCATCTAGCAACTGGAATGCCTTTTCTT
>JAITQT010000096.1 GCA_031288745.1 Deltaproteobacteria bacterium | reverse complement strand
AAGAAAAGGCATTCCAGTTGCTAGATGAGAAGGTACCAGTGTACCCATAGGAAAAAATAATTTTTTTTATAACTATTGAAAATTACGTCCTTTTTTTTTCTTACCCAAGGAACTTCGGTATAGATAATTTAATAATAAATTTATAAATAAATGGTATCATTAGACCAAGAATGTCTAGCAATTTGTAATTTAATCAAGCTATAAATTTAGACAATCTGTAACCGTTCACCAAGTCTTTTTTTCTCACGTTGCGGCTGGTAGCGACTTTCGAGTTGTAATTAAGTTTTAGCATACCCTTAAGATCTTAACATTGATCGTACGGAAAAAACCCTGTTTTTAAAGTAAAGAGCTACTTTTGACACAATATATAAGGATATTTTAAAATATAAAACTCAACATCTTGTGTTAAAAATTAGTCAAAAAATAACTGGGTTTTTTCCGTTTGATCAAAAATAAGGGGAGTTAGTAAGGTTGAGAGGATAAAGAAGAGGAAGTTAAACCGCAGCGTGGTTTGTACCCTTTTGGTTAGCTTCGTTCGCGCCGCCTTTGGCCTTCCGAGATAGGGCTTCCCTCAGTCTTTTAGTTACAAAATTCTTTAAATTCCCCGCCTGGCAATGCTTGGGGATTATGTTGGCTAAAGGTATCTCGGCCCTGGCCATGTTCCTATGGCCGCCGGCCGAACCAAAAGGACCGAAGGCCTGTTGGGCTAGGCGTCCTAGATTAGAACTCCTTAACCCTCCAGAACGCATAACCACCACTAGACTCTTATCGTGCACTCCATAGGTTATGGCTCTATTTACGCCGTTAATTTGCATAACCCAATCCGCTGTTAGAACCAAAGTGTCGGCGTGATCTAAGCTTTGAAAGTAGACCGAGCAGTAATTTTTGTTGAAGTCGGCCTGGTTTAGGGCCTTGAGCATTAAATTGAAGGAATCACGGCTAATGGGTGCTCGTTCGATTTCCGACAACAGCGGTTGGTGGATCATCGGGTAGAGCCAACGAAAGGCGATCATGTCCTCCAACTTACCTTGGCGCACAAAATTTTGGGTGTCTGTTTTAATAGCGTAAAATAAGGCTGTGGCTAGGATTTGATTGGGGCGGATTTTAGCAGATTTAAGGTAATTAACAAAGATTGAGGCCGTGGCCCCCCAATCGGGGCGGATATCGTGAAAATGCGTTTCGTGCTCAATGTTTTTTAGACATATAGGATGGTGATCAACTACTATGGCAAAGTTTAAATTTGCCGTTTGGGGGTTGTGGTCGGGTTGGGAATCGACCAAGGCTAGCTTGGTAAAAGAACTAATTTGAGTGTCGGCTAAAAGAGGTAAGCGAAGCTTTAGGGCCGATATAAGTCTTAAATTGTCTGGCCTTTTAACAACGTTAGTGGAGGCCACCACGACTTGACTAACCTTTCGCCACAGCAATCTCTTAAGCGCCACGGCGCTGGCTATGGAATCGGGGTCAGCGGTGATAATGATTAAGATTCGATCGTCACGATTAAAAAATTTGGTTAAAGGCATAAATTCAACTAAAAATTTTAAAAAGTAGCATTATAAGCTAACTTAGTTGATAATGTTGAAGTTTACGAATTTATGGCCTGCCCATCAAGCCAGGTTCGATAATTTATTATAGCCTATTTCTATTAAAATTGGTATAGCAAAAAAAATCAGGCCAAGACTTTAGTTATATAGATATTTTATGTCATAGGTATAATAAAATTATAAGTATAATAAAAATTTATTTATTATATAATATTAAATAAAAATTATTTATTTCTAAAGGACCTAACACTAGCCACCCATAAAAAAAATTCAGGTACCTTAAAACGCCAAAAGTTTAGGGGGCCAAGCGGGTCTTAATTGTCAATATGGACCGGGGCCAGCTCCTTAAGCTGGGATAATAATTCTTTAGCCTCCTCCGAGATACTAGTCGGAAGTAGCACTTTTACGGCCACGTATAAATCCCCGGTTTTTTTTCCAGAGTTTACGCCTTTGCCCTTGAGCCTAAATTTGGACCCGTTTTGGGTGCCAGCGGGAATTTTAAGGGTAGCCGGGCCGCTAAGGGTGGGTACTTCAATTTTGCCGCCCAAGAGGGCATCGTAGAGGCTTAAAGATTTTTCAAGTTTTAGGTCGACGTCTCCTTCCCTAACGAAGACCGGATCCGGGCTAACTTGGACGATAAGATTAAGATCGCCAGGCTGGCCCCCGTTTTCTCCGGGAAAGCCCTTGCCGCGTAAACGTATCTTTTGACCGTCTTTAATACCAGCAGGCACTTTTGCCTTAATCGTCTGTCGGCTAACCACGCTCCCTCGGCCCCGGCACTCAGGGCAGTTTCTAACCCCTCGGCCGTTTGAGATCATCCCCTGCCCTTGGCAATTGGAGCAAATTTCCGGCATATCTAGTTCTAAGGTGAGCTCGGTACCGTTGACCGCCTCTCGGAAACTAAGGGTTAGTTTAAGCTCTCTATCGCCGCCCTTCGTGGCTTTTTTAGTAAAGCCTCCGAAATTACCGAAGGGGCCGCCGTCGGCCGTGCCGAAGGAAAAGCTGCTGTTTTTGCGGCCAGTTTTACTAGAGGAGTTGAATTTGTCATTAGCAAAGAAATCGGCAAAAATATCATCAAAAGAAAAAGAATGCGAGTCAAAATTTGGTTTATAGCCCGCTCCGTTAAAGCCGCGCTCAAAAAAGGCCTCTCGTCCTAGGTTGTCGTACTCAGCCTTCTTGTTTGGATCGGAGAGGATATCGTAGGCCATGGATAGTTCTTTGAACTTTTCCTCAGCCGATTTGTCATTGGGGTTTACGTCTGGATGGTACTTGCGGGCTAAGTTTCTATAAGCTTTTTTTATGCTATCAGGGCTCGCGTTTTTTTCAACGCCCAAAGTTTTGTAAGGATCTAGAGTCATTTCTAAACCTCGTTAAATTGTTAATTTTTGGGGCTCAGCGGCTTAGATTTTCTCTAAAATGTAAACTGGCCTCGTTTTTTCTTCAAACTAAACATAGCTGGCCTTGAGTCTTGGAAAGACTTTTAGACCATTGTTTAAAATAATTCCTTTTTTTTCTTAGTCAAGGGGTTTTGGGGACTAAAAGCGAGAGAATTTAAAAATTTTTAGACTGGGCCATGGAAAGCCTAAGGCGGCCTTTAGTTTTTTAAGCCTGCCAAAAATAAAAGGCCATTAAATTAGTAAGTCGTTTTCGAAACAGAGATTCCACAATATATTTGATAAGAAGGCCCCTTACCGGTCCTTAGATGAGAAGCATGGATAGCCTATTAAGCTAAGAAATTGTTCCTCAAAAGGTTTAATTTGTTTAGCCAGCGCAAGGCGAGTACTCTTGAGACTTCCAATATAAAAGAGTCTTAACCCATCGTCCGACCAATCTGTTCTATTAATGCTCATTTCGGTTTTTTTAGCTAGAAGTGATGGGACTGTGTTAATGATTTGACGCTTAATTTCCATTGATGTAGCCTTTATTTTAAAGTTGGCTAAAAACTTTTAAATATCGGTTAGCTCTATCCAAGATAGTTTTCTATTATCCCAATAAAATTGGCCTATGACCGGACCAGGCTGGGCTGAACTGGCTCAAGAGAGCTTGTTTTTGGGCTATCTTAACAATGTCCACAACTTAACGATTCATCCTTTGCCTGCGCTTTTTATATAACTCTATAAATATATAATATTTACAACTTAAAACTTTAACAGTTTGATTTTTGGTTAAAATGAAAATTTGCTTTTCTTAGATTTGATCGTTTATTTTTTTGAGTGTCAGAGATTTAACAAGTAAATAGATAATTTAATTTATCTTTTTTAATCTTAATTTTTGATCATCTCCTATTAATACTAAAATAAGTCTAAATTTATAGAGATAAACAACGATACTTAAATTTATTTTATGTTTATGCTTGTTTTTTTTATTTTTATAATTTTTATATATAATTACTTGCGTTTCATGGGATATAATACTAATAATATTACTAATCAAAAGTATAATATAAAATTCTTGATAATTTCTTTGTTCTGTTTTAGGTGAAAAATTTTCGATTTCAAGTTTATATTTTAAATAATTATATCTTGTTTCAACCTTCCAGCGTTAAAAATATAGTTTTTTAATTTCTTTATCTGATAACATAACTTTATTTATTTTAAGCATAATAGTTTCTATATGATTTGTTAAAAAATATATATACACATAATTTCATTTTATTAATATCTAAATTAAACTTTTTTCGAACTCTCATTACATAATAGATCCCTACAGATTCACAATAAATGGGTTTAGCGATCACGCGTGTAAAAAAAGTTTTTCAACACTTTTCTTCGATCACGTGAGTTGCCTTATTTTACGCATGTTTTTTAGCAAGCTCAATAAGCAATTTAAATCTTTGGCATACTACTTGCTTAGACGAAGAAAAATGTGCATCTAAATAATTTGAATAAATACGGAAGTCAAACTGGTTTGAACTATTGGCACATTAATTGCTTATTATGCAAAAAATAATGCCAACATAACTGGCACATCTATTGCGTAAATAAGCAAAAACAATGCCAATAGAAACTGACGAAATTTTTTAGTCAAGAATTCGGGCCGCCTTAAGTTGTGGACATTGGAGAGCTAATTAGAAACGTTAGAAGAACTAATGTTGATCGAAGCGCAAAAAGTCCCCTTTATTCAGTCCTTAAATTTGTAATATGTCCTTATTACTAGTCAATTTATTAGACTATTTTGCTTTTAAGAGGTTTTTGCGCTTCGATCAATGTTAAGAACTTAAGGGTATGCTAAAACTTAATTACAACTCGAAAGTCGCTACCAGCCGCAACGTGGGGAAAAAAAG
>JAITQT010000035.1 GCA_031288745.1 Deltaproteobacteria bacterium | reverse complement strand
CAAGTTTAAGTACGGGCTTTGAGCGCCGGTAAGTACTTCGTGCTCTTTTCCGCCTCCAATCATGATAATACTTTCTTAATAACCACAATCTCAACTACTAAATATGGGGGTAAACCAGGTTTTCATTGGTCTGGGTGGGCGGTGCCACCAATGAGGAGTTTAAGAGCAAAAAGCTAACGGAATATTCCTCTCAAGCTGATTGCCACCAATCTGAGTTAACTAACTCCTATACGGCCAATACAGCCTAGCTCACCAATGGCGCAGCTTTAACTTTTTAGCTCCAGCCCCTTAGGGTTATGGCCCCAAAGCCATAGATAGCTACAAAAACTTTAAGTGTCGCTCAAATGGTAACAGAATATAAAAACTAATCAATATTTATCTATCGACACTACTGGCAACGTCACTATAGATGTGTTAGAATAAAAATACGCGACCTCCGCCATCCATTTCGTAAACTATGGCTTGGCGACCTCAAGTAAGCTATTTTCCAAAACCCAAAGTTACGTGTTTTAAAGTTTCGCAAAGTATCAATTTTTTTAGATATTTTTTTTATTTATTCCCTAAAAATTATATCTATTTATTCATAATTTCATTTTCTGTTATTACTAACTTAAGATCCATTATTCTTATCTTTTTAATCTTGTTTACTATTTGATAGTAAATTTATCTAAAAATTTTAAATATTAATTAGAGATTATTTTTGAAAACTATTTTTTTAATTCTTTTAGCCCTCTTCATCTCTATGCCCCTAGCCCCGCCCTCTCCGAGCCTGGCCCAAGAGCAAAGTCTACCTAAGCCTATAACCATGATTTCCGGGCTTTACCGCAATAACGAACCGGAAGAGAAATTAAGCCAGCTTATTGTCGAGCGGCTCTCGGAAAAGCTCAATCTGCCCATTCGCCTTGAAAAAATCCCTCAAGGTCGAGGGGTGGCTGCGGCCAGCCGCATAACTTTTTCTAAGCCCGACGGGTTTACTGCAGCCTTGTTGCCCGCTGAAGCCTTAGTCACCCGCGAATTATTAATTGCCTCCCCTTATGTTCGCCAAGAATTTAAACCCGTGCTCATCACTTGGCATAGCCTAAACGTCTTAATCGCTCATGCCAACGCTCCCTTTAATAACCTAAACGAATTGGCTCAAACGGCTAAAACCCGTTCCGTAACTTTAGCTTGCGAAGACTTAAGGACCCTGACCATCCCCACCTTTCAAGCCTTAGCTTTACAAAAGGATTTAAATTTTCTCTTTACTTTAGTTAAGTTTAACGAACTGAGCCCCGATAGCCTAATATCTAGCCAAGCCTCTGACCGGCAAGATACTAGCGATAGTGCTTTTACCCCAGCCGAGGTAATGGCCTGGCCGCTATGGGATCTCGCCCGGCGACCAGATTTGGCGCAATTTAAGATAATAGCCGTTTTGGCCGATCGCTACCAAGGGCAAAAGGCCAATCCCGCTCTGGCCCTCTCCGCTCAAGGCCTAAAAACCTCGGTTAACGATTGGGTAGCTTTAGTCGTCTCTGGGAAGACGCCCGATAAGCTGTCCCAAATTAACCCTGCCGTCCTTTTTGAAATTCTAAAGGACGATGATATTAAAACTCTGATGCTCCAAGGTGAACTTAACCCGGCCGCTCTTGAGCCCGAGCGGACCCAAAGCGCCTGGGAAGAAGAATTTATTTCCCAAGAAAGCCTTCTGGGCTTTTTAAATTTAATTAAGGGAAACTAATTGGTAAAAAAACCCTTGGCCAGCCCGCTTATCTTAAGCGGTGCCGGCTCCGATCGGCTCGCTTTTATAGGAGAGCTAACGGCCCGGACGCCGGGGGCAATCTGGGTGCCCGTCCTTAAATCAGCAGCCGAACTCAGAGCGATGACATTCGATTTAAGCGGCCTAAGTCATCTCGACTTAAATGGTGCGGCTCAACTTTTATGGCTTAAGGGCCTATTAGAGAAAAAAGGAGTTAAGCTAAAGCTAACCGATCCGCCCGAGCATCTAAGGCCCATTTGGGAATTAGCTAGCCAGACTTTAGGCCCTCCCTCCGCGCCGCCAGCGTCGCCTAATTTTTTTCAAAATGTGGGCCTAAACGCCTTAGGCCTCTACCGCGATAGTCTCGATTTAATCTCTTTTTTAGGGGAGATCTTAGTTAACTTTTTTAAGATCTTACCTTCCTTTTGGCGCTTCCGCTGGAAAGCTACCTTAGCCATAGCCGAAGTCTCAGCCGTCAACGCCTTTCCAGTCACCGCCTTGGTGGCTTTGCTAGTGGGCTTAATCTTAGCCTTTCAAGCGGCCATGTTTATGAAACTCTTTGGAGTAACCATATTCGTGGCCGATTTGGTGGGGCTATCCATTATTCGAGAGCTAGGCACCCTACTTACGGCCATAGTCCTAACCGGCCGCAGCGGCTCGGCCTTTTCGGCCCAACTAGGGGCCATGAAAAGTAATCAAGAGATAGACGCCTTTATCACTATGGGCTTATCGCCAGTGCGCGATCTAGCCCTTCCTAGAATCATGGCCCTCACCTTAGCCACCCCTTTTCTGACCGTTCTTGCCGATTTCGCCGGCCTGGTGGGGGGCAACGTGGTTATGGTTACTTTAGGCTACCCGGTTATCGTTTTTTGGCAAGAATTAAGTACCACGGTCGATCTCTCCGATATCGCCACCGGCCTTTTTAAATCTCTGGTCTTTGGCTTTACGGTAGCCTCCATAGGCTGCCAGAGAGGTCTGGCCACTGGGCCCGGGGCCGAAGCCGTAGGGGAAGCCACTACCAAAGGAGTGGTCACCAATATCGTGGTTCTAGCCGCCCTTGATAGCCTATTTGCGGTGCTCTTTTATGTCCTTAATTGGTGATTTAACCGACCACCGACCCCTTTATGACCAAAAAGAGGTCTGGCCCTTGGAAGTGGAAAACCTTAAGGTGGCCTATCCCGACGGGCCGACCCTCTTAGAAAGCGTCAGCTTTAAGGTTTCCCGTGGCGAAATCTTAGGCATTTTGGGCCCCAGCGGCTGTGGTAAAAGCACTTTACTAAGGCACCTAGTGGGCCTCGAAACCCCTAGGGCTGGGCTCATTCGCCTTTTTGGCCAAGATCTTTGGCTCAACGACGGGGCTGAGCTAGATTTACACCGGCGTAAATTTGGGGTCATGTACCAAGGGGGGGCCTTGTTCGGAGATCTAAATTTACTAGATAACGTGGCCATGCCTCTTCGAGAATTTACCCTCCTAGCGCCTGGGGCTATTATCGCGGCCTCTCGTCTAAAGCTTGCCTTAGTGGGCCTAACGGGCTTTGAGTATCATTTGCCATCTAGCCTTTCGGGGGGCATG